>CALWKT010000021.1 GCA_944381335.1 uncultured Christensenellaceae bacterium | reverse complement strand
GGCTTTCAGCGCATGTTTCAGAGGAAACAAACCGCCCGATTCGGCTTAAAACGGCTGACGCGTTTAAAAAAATTTCCTGTAAAACGCAAATTGTTGCATTTTCAGATAAAACGGCGGCGAAAAATCCGCCGCACGTCCCGTTTTATACGTTGTTGGTTCTGGATACCGAAGTAACGCCTTTAAGCGATTGTATCTTTTTTATCAGGTTCTCAAGGTCTTCCACATTGCTTATCTCGACTGTGACCGTGATGACCGCGGTGCCGTTTTTCTCTGCACGCGCGTTTATGTTTGTCATCGCGATCTTCATGTTGTTGATCAGCGTTGCGACCTCTATGACAAGTCCCGTTCTGTCGTCCGCGGTTATGCCGAGAGAGGAAACGAACTTTTCGCCCGCCGCGCTCTTTGCCGGCCATACCGCCTCTATGAGGCGCTCCGGTTCCAGATACTTGACGTTGGGACAATCCGCACGGTGTATCGTAACGCCGCGGCTTCTCGAAATATAGCCCACGATCTCGTCTCCCGGAACAGGCGTGCAACAATGTGAAAAACGAATCTTCAGGTCGTCAAAGCCCTTTACGATGATGCCGCTGTCGTTCTTATGCTTGCGCATCGTAGAGGGTTTGACCTCAATGACTGGTTCTTTCTTGCACTCCTCGACCTTGTAAAGCTCGATCATCTTGGAGAGGACCTGATTGGTCGTCAGTTCTCCGTAACCTACCATGCCGAATATCTCGTCCGGGTCGGAAACGTTGTACTTCTGTTTTATATAATCTCTCCACGGCGCAAGCGCGACGAGGTCTGCGAGCTGATAGTTCTTGCGTTTTGCTTCACGCTCAAGCATATCCTTGCCGCGTCTGACGTTTTCGTCGCGAAGTTCCTTTTTGAAGAAGCTCTTGATCTTGCTCTTCGCGGACGGCGTTTTGACAAATTTCAGCCAGTCTCTGGAAGGACCTTTGGACGTGTTTGAGGTGATGACCTCAACGACGTCGCCGTTCGTCAGTACGGTGTCGACGGGCACGATCTTTGAATTGATCTTTATGCCCACGCACTTGTTGCCGACCTGCGAGTGTATCGCGTACGCAAAGTCTATGCCGGTCGCTCCTGCGGGAAGATTTATGACCTCTCCTTTGGGCGTAAACACGAAAACCTGATCGACGTACAGGTCGAGTTTGAGCATATCCAGATATTCGCGGGAATCGCTGACGTCGTTCTGAAGTTCCATAACGCTTCTGATCCACGCAAGCTTGTTGTCGTCGATTGAAGAATTGCCGTCCGCCACGCCTTGCTTATACTTCCAGTGCGCGGCGATACCGTATTCGGCGACCCTGTGCATCTCGTGCGTTCTGATCTGTATCTCAAAAGGCGAACCGTAACTTGACAACACGGTCGTGTGCAACGACTGGTACATATTAGTTTTGGGCACGGATATGTAGTCCTTGAATCTGCCGGGGAGCGGCTTCCACATCGTGTGGATCGCTCCCAGCACGGCGTAGCAGTCTCTGACAGTATCCACGATTATCCTGACAGCCGTCAGGTCGTAGATCTCCTCGAAAGACTTGCCTTTTTTCATCTTGCGCCATATGCTGTAAAAATGCTTCGGACGCCCGTTTATATCGCCTTTTATGCCAAGTTCTTCAAGCATTTTACGAAGGTCTGCGGTGATAGAATCAACGAGTTTCTGTCTCTCCACCTTGGTTGACGCAACCTTTTCTGCGATCATGTAATAGTCTTCGGGATACAGATATCTGAGACACAGGTCCTCAAGCTCGCCTTTCACACTGGCGATACCCAGACGCGCGGCGATCGGGGCGTAGATCTCGAGAGTTTCGGTCGCAACGCGCTTGCGGTCGGCTTCTTTCCTGTAAGACAGTGTGCGCATGTTGTGCAGTCTGTCCGCAAGCTTTATGATTATCACGCGGATGTCGTTGCTCATTGCAAGGAACATACGTCTCAGATTCTCCGCCTGCGCTTCCTCTCTCGATTTGAAATTGAGTTTGCTCAGTTTTGTCACGCCGTCGACCAACATGACTACGCTGTGCCCGAAATCGCTTTCTATTTCTTCCTCGGTCACTCCGGTGTCTTCAACGACGTCGTGAAGAAGCGCCGCAATGATCGTGTCGCAGTCAAGCCCGAGCTCCACCAGTATGCTCGCGACGGCAACGGGATGGACGAAATATTCCTCACCCGAGTGTCTGAGCTGACCTTTGTGCGCGGTTTTGGCAAAGTAATACGCGCGGACTATCCTCTGATAGCTCGCGTCGGAATATGTGTTTTCTATCTGCGTCAGAAATTCTTCTACCATTGCTTCACCGTTTCCGCGCATCGCGGAGTTCCATACTTATATAATACCACGTTTTTCACGCGTATCAATACCCAAAATGAAATATAATGTCTGTTTTATTGTTATAATTTTGCGGTTCAGCCGCATATAGCGCGGTATAGCGCGCTGTTCCCTAGCTCTGCTTTTACACCGATAGCGCAATGTACGTCCGCGCCCCTGACGATGAGTCCGAGTTCTTCGAACACGTAATAACAGATCAGGAATTTTCTCTTGTTCACTCCGCATTCAACGGCGCAGTCCGCGTAAAGCGCGTCAGGATCTGTATATCTGTTCTTCGCGGTCTGTTTCCTTACCGTCCTGTAAACGGCGGCAAATTCTTCGTATACGGGCGCGTGATCGCGATAAACGTCCGCAAGATCCCCGACGGCGTAAAGGCTGACGTCTCCGCGCGCGTATCTCTCCGCGCCGACCAGCGGCATTTCGAGCAATATCACGTCGCGGTAAAAATCCGTCGCTCCTTCGGCAGGACACAGTATTATACGCGTTTCCGGAAGTTTGCCTTCGCCCCTTCCGTATACGATCCCGACTCCGAGTTTCCCGGACGCGGCAAGCGCGGTCTGTTTGTCGAACGCGACAAAACACACTCCGTACGCCCGTTTTGCAAGTTCAGCCGCACGACTTTCGCTCACCTTAGATATCTTCACGCCGTCTGCGCTTACCGCTTGAGGACGACGTTTAAGGCAGTATTCAAAACACACGTCGTCTTCAGGAAGATCGCCCGGGACAACGCTTCTGACGACCGCCTGAGTGCGCTCGATATTGTTGAATACCGAATACGATATGTCAAGATAAAGTCTCTTTCTTGCCGAGCTGTTCAGATATTCTCTGTCGTCGCTCATCCCGAAAGCGAGCACTTCCATATTTTTCAGCCGGCACTTCAGATGACTACCGTCTCCGAACGGCTGGAAGGTACATTTTCCTTCGTCCGCAGCGAAAACGGGCGCCGGATTTCCTTCTCCGAAAGGCTGAAGCATCATCAGCTGTTTTGTCACGGCAATATCGACAGGCTTGTCAAGCACGCAGTCGCACTCCTTCTGCCGGCTTTTGCTCAGATTGACGTAAACCTCTCTCGCGTACGCGTTGACGGCGTTGCGGAAATCTTCGAAATTCTTTTCTTCAAGTCCGACGCCGCAAGCCATAGGATGACCGCCGAAACGCGTGAGAAAACACGAAGCGTGCTTCACGCAATCAAGTATGTTCACCCCGGCAACGCTTCTTCCCGAACCTTTGAGCAGGTCTCTGTTTTTGGTGAAAAGTATGACGGGACGCGCAAACATTCCGGCGATCCTCGACGCGGTGATCCCCAGCACTCCGTCGTCCCAATAAGGCGCGTACAGAATGATGAAGGGGTTGTTTTCGAAATCGTAATCCCTGAGTTTTGAAAGGCAGTCTTCGGTCAGGTCGTCCGTAAGCTGCTGGCGCACGTCGTTGGCTTTGTTGATCTCCTCGACAAGACATTTCAGGAGAAACATGTCGTTTTCCACAAACAGCTGAACCACTTCGCCCGCGTCTTTTACTCTGCCCATAGCGTTTATCCTGGGCGCAAGCTTGAAAGCGATGTCGGAGGACGTGACCGGATATTTCATACAGCTGTCCACAAGGAGCGAAATGCCGCGTCTGTATCGCTTGTTGATGCTGACAAGCCCGTAATAAGTGATCACCCTGTTGTCGCCGACGAGGGGCACCACGTCCGCTACCGTGGCAAGCGCGGCAATGTCGTAATATTTCTTGCTTTCGTCCACTCCAGCGAGCGCCTCGACAAGTCTGAGCGCAACGCCCGCGCCGCACAGATGACGGAACGCGCCGTCTGTCCTTGCGCTGACGTGAGGATTGAATACGGGACAATCGGGAAGCGTCTCCCCCGGCTGATGATGATCCGTGATCAGCATGTCGAACCCAAGCTCCTGCTGAGCGTAATCCACTTCAGCAACAGAATTTATCCCACAGTCAACGCTGATCACGACCTGTGCGTCTGTATTTTCCGCTATGTAGTCAAGCGTCTCCGTGCTGATACCGTAGCCGTTGCTGTGACGGTTGGGGATGTAATAACCCACCTTGCCTTTACTGACAGAAGACAGGTATCCGTAAAGTATGGAAACTGCGCACACTCCGTCGCAGTCGTAATCGCCGTAGACGACGATGCTCTCGCCGTCTGCGATCGCTCTCCTGAGACGCTCGGCAATCTCCTCAACGCCGGAATAGTCCGAAAGCGGAGTCAGAGAATCGAGAGACGGGTACAAAAATGCACGCGCAGATTCAACGCTGTCGATCCCTCTCTTGACGAGGAGATCGGCGACGATCCTGTCGAGTGCGAGTTCTTTCTGCAGTTGTACCGATAGCTCTCTGTTTTCCATGTCTTCTCCGCGCGCGTAGTCTATATTACTATTATATACGAAGTTTGCTTCAATGTCTTTATTTGCCGATAAAAAACAATATAAAATCAGACGTTCAACAAAAAAGGAAGGGACGAGCCCTTCCTTTTATAACGTCATGAAACGTTCAGGCTTTCTTCGCGGACTTCTGACCGACGAATCTGGTCGAGCCTTTCTGCTCTCTGTTTCTTCTCCATTTGTCGCCGGCGTTCTTCATCAGAGCGTACAGCGCGGGAGAAATGAATACAGACGAATAGAAACCTGCGACAAGTCCGAAGATGACGGGCAACGCGAACTCTCTGACCGTGGACGCGCCGAGTATCGCGAATATAACGATCGCGAACATCGTGGTGACGGTGGTGTTTATCGTTCTCGTCATGGACTGCTTAGTAGACTTGTCCGCAATATAGTAATTGTCCAATATCGCGTTCTGGTTGAGCTTCTTCTCTATCTTGTTATTCTCTCTCACGCGGTCGAAAATGACGATCGTGTTGTTGATCGAGTAAGCGACGATCGTGATCATTGCCGCAATGAAGGAGCTGTTGACCTGGATGTGGAAGATTATGGTCAGCGCAACCATGATCACAACGTCGTGCATAAGCGCAATGATAGCCGCGAGACCGCTCCACAGCTCGAAACGTATGATTACGTATACGAGGATGATCGCGAGCGAAATTGCAAGGGATATGATCGCGGTGCGGATGAGTGATTCGCTTGCGGTCGCGCCGATGTTGCTGTATGTGACAGAAGCGTTGGCGTAACCGTTTTCCGCGCTGTATATCTCGTTGAGCTTTTCAACGATCAGCTCGTTTCTGACCTTGGTCAGTTCGTTGGTCGGATCGTAGGTCTTGGAGATGTTGTCGTACTTTACGACAAGGGTCATATTCGCGCCCGTGTCGGATTTCTGACTGTAACTTACCGTCGCTTTCACAGCGGATGCGTCGATCGTCTTGTCAAGCTCGTCTTTCGCGTAAGTCACCACCTGAGCTGCGATCTCGTCGTCCTGAAGGAGTTCGGTAACCGTGTCAAGGTGCTTGTTGTACTTGTCCGTGTCGGAAAGTTCTGATTCGCCGAGGACTACGTTGACGACGGAACCTCCCGCAAAGTCTGTGCCTATATTCATGCCCTTGGATACGTCCTTATATGAGACCGCATACCCGGTGAACACCGCCGCCGCGATCAGTATGACAACGAACGGGATGACGAACCATATCCTGAACATTTTGGGAATGTTTCTGTTGATCTTCATACAGTTGCACCTCCCTGAGCTTCTTCTGCCTGCACGTCAGCGTCGTCAGACCCGACATTTTCTTTTTCATCGTTCTCGATCTTGCGCTTGAGCGAATACATCGAAGCGTGCTTTTCACTGTGGAACGCCATGATGGCTTTGAGGATTATCCTTGTGATCAGGAGCGAGGTGAACAGCGACAGCACGATACCGATAAGGAGCGTGATTCCGAAGCCTTTGATCGTGGAAGCGCCCACGAGCATAAGCACGACCGCACCGATTATCGTAGTGACGTTACCGTCGATGATCGCGCCGAGCGAACGCTTGAAGCCTTCGCTGACAGCCATACGCATCGACTTGCCCTTTGCATACTCTTCTTTTACTCTTTCGAATATAATGACGTTCGCGTCGACAGCCATACCCATACTGAGAAGGATACCCGCTATACCGGAAAGCGTGAGCTGAACCCACGGGAACACCGAAAGGAAGAACACGTAGGTCATCGTGTAATATGCGAGAGCCATGCTCGCCGCCACGCCCATCAGCCTGTATATCGCGATCAGATAGATAATGATGAGGAGCAGTCCCACAAGACCCGCTATGACGCCCGCTTTGATCGCGGAATCGCCGAGCGTTGCCGTCAGTGTGCTGGATTCTCTCATGTTGAGCTGGAGCGGGAAGCTGCCTGCCTGGATCTGAACCGCGAGTTCGTAAGCGTCGTCGTAGCTGTAATTGCCGCTGATAGAAGCCTGTCCGCCGGTGATCGCTTCATTTACAGAAGCGTGCATCACGTATTCGCCGTTGACGTATATGCCGAGGTATTTGCCGGTGAGATCTGAAGTGATGTCCGCAAACTTGTCCGTGCCTGTGCTTGTAAACTTGAGCGCGACCTCGTAATGACCTGTTTCGCTGTTGTACGTGACGCCCGTCTCCGCGATCTCGTCGCCGGTCATCAACGTTTCGTTGACAGTGTCCGCGTCAGTGTATTCCTTGAATTCAAGGCTGGAAGGACGACCGATGAGTTCGAATATCCTCTCCGGATCTTCGACGTCCGGAACTTCGACTCTTATCGTCCTGCCGTAAACGCTGACCTGCGCCTCGGTATAGCCTTTGTTGAACAACAGCGATGCCAACCTCGCACGCGTGCCTTCGATAGCCATTTCTATCTCCTGCTCGTCGTTTTCGCCGTCCGTCATGCTCTCGGGCAGATTCTCTTCATCCACTTCGTAAACAGCGTACGCGCCGCCGCTGAGGTCAAGACCCAGCTTTATGCAATTGGGATACGCGTTGTAGTTGTAGATACCGAGTTCTCCGTTATCGAGACTGACGAAGGCAAAGACCGTGCCTAAAATGATAAGTATGGAAAAAACAGCTAAAATCACAATCGGAAGTGCGATTGATTTGCTCTTTATCACCTTACTTGCCTCCTGAAATTAGTCCTACTCAAATATTATATATATATAATAAAGAGAAGTCAATTAAAAGTTTGATTGTTTTTCTGCGTTTAATTCATTTTTCGCGACGTTTTGTGTCTTTTCTCACGAAATACGACTGCGAAAACGCAAAACCTGGAGGCAAGGCTCGCTTTTTACTCAATCAGCGTCTCCGCCCGCATCCCGCGACCGCCCTCCGTCAACCCTGCGCCCGGACGTAACGCCCGAAAGACAGGCTGACTTTTCAGCATAAAAAAGCGGCTCCTGTCGGAACCGCGGTTTTTCAATCTTCAGACCGCTCGATCGCCGCTATCGCAAGCGAAAGTTCGAAGCGTTTTTTCATCATTGCGCAACTTATGTCGTAAGGTTTGTTCATGTCTCCGGCGAAGTTCAGATTGTTGGCGACGCAGCCGCCGCTGCAATAATATTTTGCCGGACAATCTGTGCAATCGGGCTTGTTGGTGACGATGTTCTGCGCGAAAATATCGCTGACGGAAAGGTCAAACTCCGTGCCTTCGAGCACGTTGCCCATCTTATACGGTTTCCTCTCCGCGAACTGGTGGCAGGGATATACGTCTCCCTTGGGCGTAACGGCGAGGTATTCGCAACCGCTGCCGCAACCCGTCAGACGTTTTACCACACAGGGACCGCCCTCGAGATCGTACATGAAATGGAAGAAATTGAACCACTTGTCCTTCGTCCTGCGCCTCTCGATATATGCCGCCGCCAGTTTTTCGTATTCCTCGAAAATGCGGGGAAGATGCTCTTTTCCGATCTGAAGATCGGGAAGATCGGTGACGACCGGTTCCATCGAGATCTGATCGAAGCCGCAGTCGTTGAGGAAGAGAACGTCGTTGCAGAAATCGAGGTTTTTCGCGGTGAAAGTGCCGCGCACGTAATAAGACTTGTCACCTCTTATCCTGCGGAATTCGAGCGCATTGTTGAGTATAAGATCGAACGCGTCGGCGCCGTTGGGCGTTTTCCTGACCGCGTTGTGGATCTCTCTCCTGCCGTCTATGCTGAGCACGACGTTGTACATGTTGTCGTTCAGCCACTTTCTGTTCTCATCGTTCAGAAGCACGCAGTTCGTGGTCATAGTGAACGAAAAAGTCTTGCCCGTGGACGCTTCGAGCGAACGTGCGTATTCGACGACCGCCCTGACCGTCTCCATATTCATCAGAGGCTCCCCTCCGAAGAAATCTATCTCAAGGCTCTTCCTTTTTCCGCTGTTTGCGATCAGAAAATCGACCGCGCGCAGTCCGACTTCAACGGGCATGTGCGCTTTGTCTGCCGTGCGGTATGTGCCCTCGTCGGCAAAACAGTAGCGGCAACGCAGATTGCAGTCGTGACAGATGTGCAGACACAGCGCCTTGATCTCGCCCGTTCTCTTTTTCTTCTGAGTAACGGTGCAGGGGCTGTCAAGCACGCCTTCTTTGACAAGTTCGTCAAGCTCTGAGTTTATCTCCTCTCTTTCGCTCTCGGGAAGGGCGCAAAAATCTTCCGCCTCGGTGCCTTCAAACGGCAGACCGAGCCGGTTTTTGACGCATAAAAAAGTGACATAATCCACATTGTGCAGACTGCCACTTTCGCTGTCGAAGGCAAAATAGTGCGTTTTGCCCCCGTAAGTAAAGCCGAACGGATGAGTCATCTCATCCTCTTACAGCAACGGCTTTTTGACGGTGTTGACTTTTTCGTCTCTGTTCTTGCAGCTCTGATTGCCGACCGTACAGCTGGTCTTGCATGCGCTCTGGCAGCTGGACTGGCACTCGCCGCAACCGATGTTGCCGCTCTTCTTCATTCCGTTTACCGCGATACTGTTGATATGTTTCATAACAACCTCCGAAGTTTTATTGTAAATATATTTTAATATATAACGCCGGATAAATCAAGCATTATCCGTAAATTGTAAGGATTTTTGTCCTTGTTTGCCGCATTTTGCATTGACAACATATTATATGCGCCTGAGACATATCTTTTTTGTAGTGGAGGTAATATTTATGGAAAAGATAAAATTCTCAAAATACGACGCTCTCGACATATTAAGAAGCGCCCTGTTTTCGATAATACTGTCGATACTGCTCGTCACCGTTTTCGCCGTCGTGGCAAAATTCGCAAACTTCTCTGAAAACGTAATCAGTCCCGTGAACGTGGCGATCAAGATCCTGTCCGTCGCCGCCGGCTGCCTGATCGGGATAAGGCACGACAGCAAAGGACTGGTGAAAGGAATCATTGTGGGCGCGCTTTACGCCGGAGCGACTTATCTGATCTTTTCAGGCGTATCCGGCAATTTCACCGACAACCCTATGACCGTATACGACGCTCTCGCGTGCGTAGTCGCCGGCGTGCTGAGCGGGATACTCGCAGTCAACGTAAAACGTAAAAAAGCATGAAAAAAGCGGAGACTGATCTCCGCTTTCTTTTTTTGTCAGAATTTGAGGTCGTTGTTGCCGTCTATGCCGGTAACGTTCGAGCTTGTCTGCTCTTCGGTTGCCGCGGTCTCTTCGCTTGTCTTACTCTCTTCGCTGACAACGGTCTCTTCGCCAGCCTTAGCGTTCTTTTTCTTCTTCTTTGCCGCTTTCTTTTCTTCTATCTGAGCGTCTTCGACAACGTCGTCTGCCGCAACGGGTCCTGAAGTTTCGGTCTTTGCGCTGTCGGAATCTGCGGTCTGAGCTTCTGCGGTCGCGTTTTCTGCCGCGGGATTGATGACTGTGTATACGGCGTTTTTGTCAATCGTAACAAGGATGCTTCCGTCGCCGCTCGCGCTGATGTCGAGAGTGAAAGTACCCTGTGCGTTGTCTATCATCACGACCGTGCCGACGAAACCGCCGATGGTCTTGATCTTGGTGCCGGCTTTGATGCCTGCCATCATTTCCTGAGCTTTTTTCTGTCTCTTCTTCTGCGGAATGATCGAAAGCAACATCGTGCCTACGAGCAATACGGCGAGAACGACCAGCATTATCCAGCTGCTGTTACTGCTTTCCGCCGCAATCAAATACATATTTGCCATTTTTATTCTCCTTTCCGGTCCTGAGTAACAAAACCGTTGTTTACGTATATTTAATAATAAAGAAATTCTTTACAAATAGCAAGTTATTTTTACTTCGTATTTGTAAATTTTTGATTAAAGCCACGCTTTCCGTGTCGAAATACGCGGTTCAGATTCCTTTCTTTTCCCAGTTGTATTTTTCTTTGAAATCCCTGTAAAAGTCCGCAAACTCGTCGCGACGGATAGCCTCCTTCATTTCCTCGGTGAGCCTGACGAGAAAACGTATGTTGTGCATTGAAAGCAGTTCTCCGCCCAGGATCTCGTCGCTGTTTATCAGATGTCTTACGTACGCTCTCGAAAAATTGCGGCAACAGTAACAGTCGCAACCTTCCTCAACGGGCGAAAAATCCTCCTTGTATTTTGCGTTCCTGAGCGTGATGTTGCCGCTGCGCGTAAACGCCATACCGTTTCTCGCGATACGCGTGGGTAACACGCAGTCGAACATGTCTATCCCGCGCATAACGCCTTCTACCAGGCAGTCGGGACTTCCCACGCCCATAAGGTAACGCGGCTGATCCTCGGGGTAATAAGGTCTGATCAGATCAAGCATTCTGTACATGACCTCTTTAGGCTCGCCCACAGAAAGCCCGCCTATCGCCATGCCGCATTTTGCGTATTCCGCCGTCCGTTTCACGCTTTCGAGACGGAGATCTTCGTACATATTGCCCTGCACGATCGGGAAAAGCGTCTGTCTGTCCCAGTCGGTATGCGCTTTCATACACCTGTCAAGCCATCTCAGCGTGCGTTCCATCGCCGCTTTGGATTTTCTGTAATCCGTCCCTGCGGCGGTACATTCGTCAAACGCCATGATGATGTCCGCGCCGAGCGCGTTCTGCACCCTCACAGCGTCCTCCGGGGTAAGATGATGCCGGCTTCCGTCGATATAAGAACCGAACGTCACGCCGTCCTCCGTTATCTTGCGCAGTTTGGAAAGCGAAAAAACCTGAAAACCGCCGCTGTCTGTCAGGATCGGCTTGTTCCAGTTCATGAATTTATGCAGACCGCCCGCCTTTTCGACCAGTTCGTGACCCGGTCTCAGATAGAGGTGGTATGTATTTGCCAGCACTATGCTCGCTCCCGTCCTCTCAACGGCTTCCGGAGTCAGGCTTTTGACCGTCGCGTTTGTTCCGACCGGCATGAATACCGGGGTTTCCACCACGCCGTGCGGAGTGGTCAGTCTGCCTATCCTCGCGCCTGTGTGCTTGTCTGTTTTTACAACTTCGTATGAAAACATATATCCCTTTTACTTTAATATTTTGCCTTTTCCGCCCGTCCCGACCGACGGGAAACGGATCCCGTTCTCCAAAGCGACTCTAAGGCGACTTCCGCTTCACAGCGCAACGGCGCCGCAAATCCGCGTTCAGATAATAAAACAGCTGTCGCCGAAAGAAAAGAACCGGTAACCTTCTTTTACCGCGGTCTCGTACATCGAAAGCGCGTTTTCTCTGCCCATAAAGGCGCTCACCAGCATAAGGAGCGTGGATTCGGGCAGATGGAAATTGGTTATCAGCGCGTCCACGGCTTTGAACCTGTAGCCGGGATAGATGAAAATGTCGGTATCCCCGCTGCACGCCTCCAGAGTGCCGTCCTCTTTCGCAACGCTTTCCAGCACGCGGACCGAAGTGGTGCCCACGCAGATGACGCGCCTGCCCTCTCTTTTCGCCGCGGAAATGATTGCCGCATTCTCCTCGTCCACGCGGTAGTATTCGCTGTGCATTTTGTGATCGAGCACGTTTTCTTCCTTCACCGGTCTGAACGTACCCAGTCCTACGTGAAGAAGCACGGTGGCTATCTCTACGCCCATCGCGCGTATCTTTTCAAGAAGTTCGGGCGTGAAGTGCAACCCGGCTGTGGGCGCCGCCGCTGAACCTTCGGTCTTGCAATACACCGTCTGATACCTGTTTTTATCCCTGAGTTTTTCGGTGATGTAAGGAGGAAGCGGCATATTGCCGATCTCGTCGAGAATATCCTCGAAAACGCCGTCGAAAGCGAACTTTATATCCCTGAGTCCTTCTTCCTTGTATCCTACGACTTCCCCGGAAAGCTTTTCAGAAAAATACAGTCTGGTTCCCACGCGCAGTTTTTTCGCGGGGCGGGTGATGCACTCCCAGGTATTGTAATCAAGCCTTTTCAGGAGAAGTATCTCGCATTCGCCCTCTCCGAGAGAACCGTCAGCAAGCACGCGCTTTGCGAATATGCGCGCCGGGATGACCTTCGTGTTGTTGACGACAAGCACGTCGCCCGGCTTCAGATAATCCGTGATCTCGCGGAATATCCTGTGATCAATGCTCCCGTCCTTTCTGTCGTAAACCAGAAGCCGCGAAGAATCGCGCGGCTCGACAGGCGTCTGCGCTATCTGCTCTTTGGGCAGATAGTAATTGAAATCGCTGGTTTTCATCGTCATTGACCGTCGTCTCCCGTCTCCAGTACGTCCAGAATACTCATCTGCTTCACGGCGCTCTGCGGCACCCTGAGACCCAGATGTTCGTATGCGTCGGGAAGCACGATCCTGCCCCTCGGCGTACGCGCAACGAAAGTGATCTGCATCAGGTACGGCTCGTAAACGTCCTCGATCGTGCCGCTGTCCTCGCCCACCGCCGCGCTCAGAGTGTCCAGTCCGACGGGTCCTCCGCCGAACTTGTCTATCATCGTCTGAAGCAGTCTGCGGTCTACCGAATCCAGACCCAGCTTGTCTATCTCCATTTTGCCGAGCGCGTGGTCCGCCACCTCGTAGGTGATCACGCCTTCGCCCTTGACCTCTGCGAAATCGCGCACGCGTTTGAGTATGCGGTTGGCGATACGCGGAGTGCCGCGGCTTCTCTTTGCTATCTCAACCGCGCCGTCCTCGGTCAGCTCTATGCCGAGTATCGTCGCGGAACGCTTGACTATCTGCGCAAGTTGCTCCGGAGTGTACATTTCAAGCCTGCAATTTACGCCGAAACGGTCGCGGAGAGGTCCCGTCAGCATACCCGCCTTGGTCGTCGCGCCGATCAGCGTGAAATGAGGCAGAGACAGTCTTATACTCTTCGCGGTCGGTCCTTTGCCCACTATGAAATCGAGCGCAAAATCTTCCATCGCCGGGTACAGCACTTCTTCTACGTTGCGGTTGAGGCGGTGTATCTCGTCGATAAACAGTACGTCTCCCTCTCCGAGATTTGTCAGGATCGCCGCAAGATCGGCGGCTTTTTCTATCGCAGGACCGCTTGTGATCCTGATCTGACTGCCCATCTCGTTTGCAATTATATGAGCAAGCGTGGTCTTGCCCAGTCCCGGAGGACCGTACAACAGGACGTGATCCAGCGCTTCGTTTCTGGCAACGGCGGCTTTGATGTATATTTCGAGATTTTCCTTTATCTTGTCCTGCCCGACGTAATCTTTCATCGTCTTGGGACGCAGATTGTTTTCGTTGTCCACGTCCGAAGCTATCGGCATGGACGACATGAATCTCTCTTCGTCGTCTTCAAAATTCATCTGTCAAAACTCCTCAGTGCAAGCGTGATGATCTGCTCCAGCTTGTCCGTCTTTTTCATTGCGGCGGCAACCGCGGTGTACGCTTCCGTCTTTGAAATGCCGAGCGAGACGAGTGCGGCTATCGCGTCCGCGGCGACTCCTCCGCGCGTCTCTTCCGCCTGAGGGATCAGGTCAGTCGCGCTGCCGGCTGTCACGACGGCGTCGTTCATCTGCTCTCTCAGCTCGAGGATTATCCTCTCCGCGGTCTTTTTGCCTATTCCCTTGACCTTGGAAATCGTCGCGCTGTCTCCGCTGACTATCGCCACGGCAAGCGTGCTCACGTCTGCCGACGAAAGGATCTGGAGCGCCATTTTTCCGCCCACTCCGCTGACCGAAGTGAGTTTGCGGAACATATTTTTCTCTTCTTTGCTGTAAAAGCCGAAAAGTCTTACGTCGTCCTGCGTCACGCTCAGTTCCGTATATACGATACATTCAAGCCCCGTTTTTCCAAGCCTGGCGAGCGCGTTGTTGGACACGAGAAGCTCGTACCCCACGCCGCCTGCCTGGACTACGAGTCTGCCTTCTTCGTAATGTATGACTTTTCCCGTGATACAATAAAACATATATATTATTATAGAGTATAAGCGCCCTTTTGACAACCGTTTAAGGGCAAACAAAAACGGGAGAATTCGTCTCCCGCGTCGCCCCGGCACAGTCAGCCGAGTTCCTTGAGTTTTTTGTTGACTTTTTCCTGCAATTCTCTGAGCGGACCGTCGTTTACTATCACGGTGTAGCCGGCTTTTATCCTGTCTTCATCCGGCGGCTGAAGGGACATTATGCTTTCCACACGCGATATGTCGCAGTCGTCGCGTACGACCACTCTGTTCACCCTCGTCTGTCTGTCTCCGACGATCAGCCACACCTTGTCGAAATAATCTTCAAGCAGTCCGTTCTCAAAGACCTGGACCTCCACGAAAACCCTCTTTTTGCCGGCGCACCTCTTGTCAAGATCGCGTCTGACGAAAGGATGCGCTATCGCGTTGAGTCTTGAAACCGCCGCGGCGTTGCCCAGCACTATCGCGGAAACCTTCCTGTTGTCCACTTCTCCGTTCGTGAATACGTCGCCGAATTCTTCGAGCATTTCGGCTTTGAACTGAGCGTTCTTTTTCACGTTGCGGTAAACTTCGTCGCAATCGATCACCGTTTCGCCCGCATTTCTGAGCATCGCCAGCACGGTGCTTTTGCCGCTGCCGATCCCGCCTATAACTGCAATTTTCATACCGGTCTCCCCACCGCGTTCTGTACGCGGTCTATTTGGCGTCCAGCCAGTTGTCTCCGCTTCCCACGTCCGCGACAAGCGGTACGCTGAGAGAAGCTACGTTCTGCATGCACGATTTCAGCAGTTTTTCAACTTTCTCTTTCTCTTCCAGAGGACAATCCACTATCAGTTCGTCGTGCACCTGCATTATGAGTTTTGCTTTACAATTCTGTTTTACGAGTTCTTTTTCCACGGCTATCATCGCGGCTTTGATGATGTCGCTCGCCGTGCCCTGCAAAGGCATATTCATCGCCACTCTTTCCCCGAAAGCGCGCGTGGCGTAAAGCGACGCCTGAAGTTCGGGGATATATCTCTTCCTGCCGTAAAGCGTTTTCACGTAGCCGTTGGCTTTTGCAAAAGCTACGGAGTCGTCCATAAAACGCCTGACTCCGGGGTAAGTGGCAAAGTAGTTCTGCATATACTTTCTCGCCTGCGGAACGCTTATGCCCAGGTCCTCGCTGAGCCCGAAATCGCTGATGCCGTAAATTATGCCGAAATTGACCGCCTTCGCGCTTCTTCTCATGTCCTGAGTCACCGTGTCGAAAGGCACCCCGAAAAGCTTCGCCGCCGTCGAGCGGTGGAAATCTTCGCCGGCGTTGAAAGCGTCGATCATTCCCTTGTCTCCGCTCATGTGCGCCATCAGTCTCAGCTCTATCTGCGAGTAATCACCGCATACCAGGACGTTCCCTTCCGCAGGTATGAACATCTTGCGGATCCTCTTTCCGCTCTCCTTGCGTATCGGTATGTTCTGAAGGTTGGGTTCTGTGGAAGAAAGCCTTCCCGTCGCCGTCACCGCCTGTTTGAACACGGTGTGTATCCTTCCGTTGCCGTCGATCAGCGGCAGCATGCCGTCAAGATAAGTCGATTTGAGTTTTACAAGTTCTCTGTACTGAAGGATCGCGGGTATTATCGGATGATCGTTCCTGAGAGACTCAAGCACTTCTACGTTGGTCGAATAACCCGTTTTTGTCTTTTTGCCGTGCTTAAGCCCCAGTTTTTCAAAAAGGATCTTCGCAAGCTGCTGGGTGGAATTCAGGTTGAAAGGCTCGCCCGCAAGATCTGTGATCAGCGAAGCGAGTTTTCCCGTCTCTGCCGTCAGTTCTTCGTTGAGTTTTTCAAGATAAGCGCGGTCTACCCTGAAGCCTTCCTTTTCCATCGAGAAAAGCACGTCCACAAGCGGCAGTTCGAGTTCCGCATACAGCTTTTCCTGTTCCTTCTCCTTCATCTCCGCGTCCAATGCCGCGTCCAGCGCGATCAGAGCCGCCGCGCCGTCCTCGCAGTTTATCCCGTACGCAGAAGCGAGCGCGGAAAGCGATTTGTAATTGCGGTTGCTGTCGCAAAGATACGCCTTGAGCATAACGTCGTCGCAGCGCCCGTTTATCTTTATCCCGTACGGATCGAAAAGGTGCATGTACGTCTTTTTGTCAAAACAAAGCTTGCGCAGTCCGCTATTCTCCGCAAGCGGTCTGACCGCCTCGAGAAACGCGTTGTAATCTATCCCTTCTCCGAGCAGATTTTCGCAAATGACTATTTCGTATGACGAGTCCTTTCCTCCCACGAATATCCTCTGGGAAACGTCGAACGCGAAAACTCCTGATCTCCCGATATTCTCCAGCGCGCGTTCAAGCGCGTCGTAGTCCTCAACCTTTTCCGTTTTCACCTCTACGGTGACGGTGGGGTTTTCCTGCTCGGCAAAGTTCAGCCTGTCCGCTATCTTTCCGAACTCGAATTCAAGCAGTATGTCTCTGACTTCACTGCCGTAAGTCTGTGAAAAAGGCACTTTTTCCGGCACAGTATCAATCGGACAGTCTCTGTCTATCGTCGCAAGTTTATAAGAAAGATAGGCGCTTTCCCTGCCCTCTACGAGCTTTTTGTTGAGCGCGCCCTTCGTCTCGTCGAGATGCGCGTATACGCCGTCGAGCGTGCCGTACTGAGCAAGCAGTTTCGTGGCAGTTCCCTCTCCTATTCCGGCAACTCCCGGGATATTGTCCGAGCTGTCGCCCATAAGCGATTTCAGATCTATGATCTGAGAGGGCGTGAACCCGTCCTCTTTCAGCCGCGCTTCGTCATATTCCACGATTTCCGATATCCCCTTTTTGGTCATCAGAACTGTGGTCTTTCCGTCTATGAGCTGAAGGCTGTCTCGGTCTCCGGTGACGATGTACGTTCTGCATGAACTGCGCTTTGAAAGCGTGCCCAGGATGTCGTCCGCTTCATACCCGTCAATCTCAGCGATCTGCACGTTCATTGCGCGCAGAAGGCGTTTGAGAGGTTCAAGCTGGCTAGCCAGCTCTTCGGGCATAGGCTTTCTGGTCGCCTTGTAGCCTTCGTACATCTTCTTGCGGAAGGTGGGCGCTTTCCTGTCAAACGCCGCAACGACGTAATCGGGCTTGTATTTGTCCACCAGTTTTAAAAACATATTGACGAATCCGAAAATTGCGCCCGTCTGCTGCCCCTGTCTGTTGGTCAGCGGAGGGAGCGCGTAAAACGCCCTGTTGATGAGAGAATTGGAATCAAGTAAAACGAGTGTCTGCATATTTTCCCCTGCAAACGCGCCGCGCGTCGCGTACAATTTAACTATATTACTTCTCAGTTGCTTTGTAAATCGGCTCGGAAAATCCAGCCGTGTTTTTTACAAACAATTTACCCTGAGACGCCGCGTTTCGTACGTACGCCTCGGATGCCGGTCTTATGTTGCCGGACGCGGAATGCGTTGCTTATATTATATTGACCTTGCGCGCGTAAATATTCCGTGCGCGTATATCCGGGCGGCAAGTTGTGAAAAATATCATTTGCCGCATGTCGTTATTATACAATAAAAATGCTTTTTTGTCTATATTTTGTTTGACTTTGGCGGCGTATTTTGTTATATATGGTAATGGTAACTCAAGCGGAATTCTTCTTTCCGTGACTCCGCATAAACGCGGCTTTTAAAGCGTACGGGCTCAGCCGTACACGTAAAAATGGAAGTTTTTGAAACAATACTTACACTTCTGGGCGGCCTCGGCGTTTTCCTGATCGCGCTCAAGATCATGAGCGAAAATCTTGAATCCGTGGCAGGCAACAGACTCAGATCGGTCTTCAACCGTATCAGCAGCAACAGATTCGCCGGCATAGCCGTGGGAACGGGCGTCACGATGGTGATCCAGAGTTCTTCGGCTACCACCGTCATGGTGGTGGGTTTCGTCAATGCGGGAGTCATGACTCTTTCTCAGGCGACGTCGATAATCATGGGCGCGAACATAGGCACGACGATCACGGCGCAGATAGGCGCGCTCCAGTCTCTCCCGATCACCGCTTTCTTCGCGGCGCTGGCATGCGTGGGCGCATTCATGCAGATGTCAAAGCATGACAAAGTCAACCTGTGGGGCTGTATCATAGGAAGCATAGGCATGATCTTCGTCGGTCTTGAAGTCATGAGTTCCGCAATGAAGACTTTCAGCGGCTCTCCCGTGATAGAAAAGATCATGACGAGCATCAGCAACCCGGTGCTTCTTCTCCTGATCGGTCTGACGATCACGGCTATCGTCCAGAGTTCTTCGGCAACGACCATCATTCTTATCACAATGGCGGGCGCGAACCTGATGACGCTTGAAAACGCGATCTTCATCACGCTGGGTATCAATATAGGCACCTGCGTGACCGCGATGTTCGCGTCGATCGGAGCGACTCCCAACGGCAAGCGCGCTTCTTTCATCCACCTGACGTTCAACTGCATAGGCTCGGTACTCTTCTTCATACTTGCTCTCGTTCTGCCGATCGACAAGTGGCTTCAGGCGGCTTTCAGCGAAATTGAAACGCAGATCGCCATGTTCCACACGATATTCAACGTGACCACGACGATACTTCTCGTTCCGTTCATAAAACAGCTGACTCAGCTTGCTTGCCTCGTCATCAGAGACAAGAAAACGGCGCCCAACGAAGACGGCTTCGTGGAGGACAAATTCCAGTACGTGGACGAACGCCTGCTCGCAACGCCTACGATCGCTCTCGCCCAGGTACGCAAGGAAATACTGCTGATGGCGAGCATAGCGAAAAAGAACTTCGACACTTCGGTTTACGCGATTACGATAAATTCTCTTGCGAAACAGCCCAAGTTCGACGCTCGCGAAAGACATCTGAACTTCCTGAACAAGGAGCTTACGAACTACCTGGTAAAGGTATCCTCCGCTCCGATCTCAAAACAGACGGAACGCGAACTCAGCTCTTACTACCACGTGATCTCAGACCTTGAACGCGTGGGCGACTACGCCGAGAACATCATGGAGTACACTCAGAAGCTCGTCAAGAACAACGTCTCTTTCTCCGACGCCGCAAAGAACGAGCTTGCGGAAATGAAAAGCGCGATAGACAAGCTGTACGACGTCGTAATGACCGGTTACATCAACAAAGACGTCTCTCAGAAGGATTATATGGAACAGGTGGAAGACAGCGTTGACGCATACAAAGTCGCGCTCGACCGCTCTCACATCCAGAGACTCAGGGACAACCTCTGCTCTCCCGACGCAGGCGCGGTCTGGCTCAACCTGATCAACGACATGGAGAGGGTCGCGGACCACTTCCGCAACGTCTACAACAGCATGAATTATTACGTAGACCCGCCGACAAAAGTAAAAGCGACCGTCGCAAAGAACGCGGCGCAATGATTATCCGCCTGAAACAAGCAAAAAAGTTCCCGTACGTTTATGCGTACGGGATTTTTTATTGACGTTACGTTTTACTTTTTTCTGTTCAGAAACAGCTTCAGTTTCTGCTCGTCGCCTTCGCCGCACGGTCTGAGCAAAAATCCCGGCTCCAGGTATTCTTCAAAGAACACTTCCTTTTCTTTCTCAAGTTGCTCTTCCGCCATCACGAAACGCGCCTTGTGGAATACCATGTCAATCAGTTCATTTACGCTGAGAGTGAAAATACTGCCGCTTTCGTTGAATTCCGCAAGTATGTTTTCAAGTATCTTTTCAAGCACGAACTTCTTGAATTTCTGCACTTTGTCCATCGCGAAGTCATCCATGAAACAATGCCCTATCAGGTTTTTGTCCAGACTTTCCGTAACGATGTGAGACGTCTTGTTAGTCTCGTTCAGCACAAAGTATCTGATCGAGGGTTCAGTCCTTATCAGCCCGACGAAATCAGAATCCGACGATGCGAGAAGTACTGAATCAACGCCGTCGGCATAGTGAGCTTTGACAACAGCCGCCGTGACCGTCACGTCGATCAGGGATTTGCTTTCTATCACGCGCTCTATTTCGATTATTTCCACGCTGATATGTATGAACTCGTCGAGGAACTTCCACGCTACGGGGGCGTTTTTGTCGTAATACACGGTGATCTTGTCTATCTTGGCGGTCTCTTCCTTGTTCAGGTTGAGAAGGGTCGCGGCGAACCTGTACGGATCGACGTTCTCGCTGTCCACGAATATCGCCGCCTTTTCCGCTCCGTTGATAAAGCGGTACACGTTGTCCTTGTCCTCGTCGCGCGCGTCGATCAGGTTTTCTCCGCCCATAAACGCGTCGCCGTTCGCGCCGTAAAGCATTTTCAGGAATTTGTTGTCGTTGAAGAGGACGTTGCCGTCGCCGTCTCTCCATTCTTTGGGCCAGTTGAGGTATAAATGATACGGGTATTTTGATATGTTTGTTTTATAATTCTGCCTTATTTCGTGAAGTCTGTCTATTATTCTTTTTCTGGTACTTTTGTTTGTGAGGTTGTTTCCGTTCAGATCTGCGCAACAGTCCGGGATCAGGAAAAGTTTTCTTATATATTCTGTTTTTATCCAATCGGGTATGAATTTTTTAAGGTTTGCCGTTTTTTCAGAAAGATATTGATTTATATATGCTACGTTTAATACCAGATCTTCGCTTCCCTTGTAGTTCACGCAAGCGATCTCTATCCCCTGCCCTCGCAGATAAAGCACTGCGTTTCCGTCTACGAATCTGTCAATTTTTTCAAGCGGTCTTAGATTTAATCTTTCGTTTTTTATATGATTGTAATTTCTGAAAATCTGCATCCTGATCCTGCAGAGGTTGCGCAAGATCAACGCGTCTTTGTCTTTTCCGAGTTTTTCCACGATCTCGTTCCCGTATCTTCTGACCGTCTTTTCCTCGTCAAAACCCAGCAGATAAGCCATCGTTGCCACAAGATCCTTTCTGTAATGATCGAAAGATCTATCATAATCGTTTTCCCCGGTCTCGTCTTCGTAATCGTCCGGGTACAGGTCCTTTTGTTCTTCGTCCATATGTTTTCCTCCTTTTTCAGCCTGATATTCAGCGACTGAATATTATGATATTAACAGATACCGCAAAAAAAGTAAAGCCCCCGGAAAAGCGGCTCCTTTCCGGGGTACTGAAATCAGATTGTCTGTCTTTTCAGACGTTGTGCCTCTTGCTGTCCGCAATGACCATGTTGAGGTTGCTTCCGCCCTTTTTGCACGCTTCTTTGAGAATGTTGCTTCCCTTCCTGGTGCGGTCGGTGATCTCGATGTCCTCAGTGTTCACGGGCAGACACTGTCCGTCGACAAGCTGCAACGCGATGTCGTACGGCATGGTCACGATGTCTGCAAACACGATGTTTCCGCTCTTCTTGTCGTCGTTTATCGTGACGCCTTTGCGGTAGCGCTTCATCGGCTCGATCGAAGGCAGGACGACGCGTTTTGCGTAGCCGCTGTCGTTGACGATCACGATCTCGCCCTCGCATTTATGCTGTGCGGCGAAGATCACTTTGTCGCCGTCGGAAAGCTGTATACCCTTGACTCCGCTTGCCTTTCTGCCCTGACAGGGGATGTCGGCTTCGGCATTGAGCACCATGCCGTCCTTTGTCACGAAAAGCAGATATTCAGACTCCGCGTCCACGATCTCGACGCCGATGAGCACGTCTCCTTCCTTGAGCACGATAGCGGGCGAAACCGTCTTCTTTTCGAGCGAATATTCCTTCGCTTCCGTTTTCTTGACCATACCCTGAGCGGTGTAGAAATAAAGTTCTTTTCCCTCGAGTTCTGCCGGCTTGAAGAACGCGATGATGCGTTCGTCGCTGTCTGCCTTCGCGATCTTGTTGACGGCGGTTCCCCTTGACTTCCATTTGTCCTCACCGAGCTGGTCGATGTCGAACACGACGCCGTTCCCTTTCTGCGTGAACGCTATCAGATTGTAATCGTTGGTGCAGTCGGCAACTTTTACGACAAGTTCCGACGCGCCGCAGTTGACAATTCCCTTCTGAGCCATTGAATATGACTTGGGCGCCATGAATTTCAGATTGCCCGCCTGGGTAAGGATCACCTTGCCGGCGCGCTCTATCTTCGCGTTCACGTCGATCGTGGTCACCGTAGCGTTATCCGGCGAGACGATCGCGGTGCGGCGTTTATCTGCGTATTTCTTCTTTATGTCGAGCAGTTCCTTGCGTACGATCGCCAGCTGTCTGCGTTTGGACGACAATATCTGATCGAGTTCCGCGATCTTAGCCTGAAGTTCCGCGATCTCTGCTTCAAGTTTCTTCGCGTCCACGCGCTTTAAGTTTTTCAGCTTCATCTCGAGGATCGCGACAGCCTGTCTCTCTGTCAGACTGAACTCCTGCTTTATCTGTTCCTTTGCCTCAAGATCTGTTTCCGCATTGAGGATTATGTCAACTACTCTGCGTATGTTGTTTACCGCGATCAGCTTGCCTTGCTGGATGTGCTCCTGCTTGCGCGCGACGGAAACGTCGAACTGACTGCGCTTGTAGATGACCTGCCTCTGAAACTCCACGTAATGTCCTATTATGTCGAGAAGCCCCAGCTGTCTCGGCTTTCCTCCGGCGATAGCGACCATGTTCACGCCGAAAGTACACTCAAGATTTGTGAACTTGAAAAGCGTCGCCAGCGCCTTTTCGGGATTGGAGTCCTTGCGCAACCTGATGACGGCGCGCATGCCGTTTCTGTCCGATTCGTCGGTGATCTCCTGTATGAAACCGAAACGGTCCTTTCTCTCCTCTCTTAGCTCGTTTATCTTGCTGAGAAGGAGCGCCTTGTTGATCTGATACGGGAATTCGGTTATCACGATCAGGTCTCTGTCGCCGTCCTTCTCTATGAACGCGTTGGCGCGCATCACGATCTTGCCTTTGCCCGTCTCGTACGCCTCGCGTATGCCTTCGTTGGCGACGATTATACCCCCGGTCGGGAAATCCGGACCCGGAATATATTTCATCATTTCGTCAAGCGTGATGCGGCTGTTGTCTATGTACGCGACGATGCCGTTCACCACTTCTCCCAGATTGTGCGGAGGGATGTTGGTCGCAAGACCCACGGCAATACCGGTCGCACCGTTTACCAGAAGATTGGGAAAACGGCAAGGCAGGACGTCCGGCTCCTGAAGGCTGTCGTCGAAGTTGAGGGAAAAAGAAACGGTTTCTTTGTCAAGATCCCTCAGCATCTCCATCGCGATCGGGGCAAGGCGCGCTTCAGTATAACGCATTGCCGCCGCGCCGTCTCCGTCCACGCTGCCGAAGTTGCCGTGTCCGTCGACCAGCATCATGCGCGTATTGAACGGCTGAGCGAGCCTGACCATTGCGTCGTAAACGCTGCTGTCGCCGTGCGGATGGTATTTGCCCAGACATTCGCCGACTATTCTCGCAGACTTCTTATGCGGCTTGTCGGGCGTCGTGCCCAGCTCGCTCATCGAATAAAGTATGCGGCGCTGAACGGGTTTGAGCCCGTCCTCCACTCTGGGAAGCGCGCGGTCGAGAATGACGTGCTCGGAATACTGCATCATCGATTGGTGCATTATATCGACGAGATCGCTGTCCAGTATTACTGTCTTGTCCTCTATCGGTTTTCTCTTTTTTGCCATATCACAATTTCCCTTGTCAACCCACTATGTTCTTGAAGCTGTCTTCCTTGTTGAAGTTAGCGTTTTCGTTTATGTAACTCTTTCTCGCGTCGATATTGTCGCCCATAAGGACGGAAATCAGGCTTTCCGCCTCGCTCGCGTCGTCGATCGTCACTTTTGTCAGCGTGCGCGTTTCTGGGTTCATCGTCGTCTCCCACAGCTGCTCGGGATTCATCTCTCCGAGACCTTTGTAACGCTGAAGCGTATATCCGCGAGCCGCGCTGTCGAGCATTTTCTTCAGTTCCTCGTCGTCATACGCGTAGCGCGTGCCGTTCTTGTCGGTGATCTTGTACAGCGGCGGCATGCCGATATACACGTGCCCGTCAGTGATCAGTTCTTTCATATAACGGTAGAAGAAGGTCAGCAGTATGCACCTTATGTGCGCGCCGTCCTGGTCTGCGTCCGCGAGGATTATGACTTTGTTGTACTTCAGCCCCTTGATGTCGAAATCCTTGTAAAAGCCGGTGCCGAGAGCGTTGATTATAGAAGCCATTTCGTCGTTTTCCAGGATCTGGTTTATCCTCTTTTTCTCGGCGTTGAGCGGCTTGCCCTTGAGCGGCAGAATCGCCTGGAAATATCTGTCTCTGCCCTGCTTCGCGCTGCCTCCCGCACTGTCGCCCTCGACGATGAACAGTTCGTTCATCTCGGCTTTCTTGCCGCTGCAATTGGACAGCTTGCCCACAAGCGCGGACTGAGTCATGCTGTTGAGCTTTCTCGTCATGTCTTTTGCCTGCGCGGCTTTGAGTCTAGCCTTCGCCGCAACGTCCGCCTTTGCGAAGATCGCGTCGATCACCTCTTTTTTCGCCTTGTTCAGATAATCCTTGAGCGCGTCGGTGAGAAGATTTTCAACAAGTATCTTGACCTCCGGGTTCCCCAGCTTGGTCTTGGTCTGTCCTTCGAACTGAACGTTCTGCATCTTGATCGCGATAATTGCGGTCATTCCTTCCCTGAAATCCTCACCGAGGAAATTCTGATCTTTGTCTTTCAGGATGTTCTTCGCCCTCGCGAAATCGTTGAATACTTTTGTGTAAGCGGACTTGAAACCCGTCTCGTGAGTGCCGCCTTCAGTGGTCGGGATGTTGTTGACGAAACTGAAAATGCTCTCATTGTACGAATCGGTATGCTGAATCGCGAGCATCACCATAAAGTTGTTCGAACTGCGCTCTACGTAGATCGGCTCCTCGTACAGCACTGCCTTGGAACTGTTGATGTACTTGGCGAAATCTCTGAGACCGCCGTCGTAGCAATATGTGACGGCTTTGTATTTGCCGTCCTCGTCTGTATCTCTGAGGTCAGTCAGAGTGACGGTCATGCCACCGTTCAGGAATGCCAGTTCTTTTATGCGCTTGGAAATGACTTCATAAGAAAATTTCTCGCCGCCGAAAACTCTGGGATCGGGCAAAAACTGAACGAACGTGCCCTTTTCCTTTTTATCGCACGGGCGCTGAGTCAGTCCGGTCCTGGGCGCGCCGCTGATTACCTTTCCGTCCACTTCCGGGGAATGAAATTCCTGCGTATACTCCACGCCGTTCTTGTAGACCCTGACCGTCAGCCACTCGCTCAGCGCGTTGGTGACCGAAGCTCCCACGCCGTGCAGACCGCCCGAAAAACCGTAGTTGTTTGAATCGAACTTGCCGCCAGCGTGCAATTTCGTGAAAACAAGTTCCACACCCGAAATGCCGTACTTTGGGTGAATATCCACAGGTATGCCTCTGCCGTTGTCGCGGACGCTGACGCTGTTGTCCGGGTAGATCACGATGTCGATGCGGTCGCCGAAGCCGTTGGCGACTTCGTCGATGCCGTTGTCGACGATCTCCCACAAAATATGATGCATGCCCTTGCTGCCGGTCGTGCCTATATACATGCCCGGTCTGACGCGGACCGCCTCCAGTCCTTCCAGGACCTGAAGGTCCTTTGAATCGTATGTACTTTTCATCCTCTCTCCTTATCCGGCGCGAAATCCGACCGCGCCCGGGTACGGAACGCATGACCGCGTTCCGCCCTCGCCGCTGCCGACGAAAACTTATCTGGATCTATCGTAATTGTCAAGGCAGGTTTCGACAAAATCGCTGACGTCGCCGTAAACCTCCTCCTTGTTGAGTTCGTTCAGGATCTCATGCCTTGCCTCCGGGTACAGTTTCATAGAAACGCACGCGAGACCTGCGTCGATGTACTTCTCGTAAAGCTTGCTGACCAGCTTGCCGTTGCCTCCGACAGGATCGCTGTCGCCGCTTATAATGAATACCGGCAGATCTTTTCTTATGTTGCTCAGGTTCTTGGAACGGTAGATCTTGCCCAGCGCCCTGAAGAACGACTTGTAAAAACCGAGCGAAAGCGTGAAGTTGCACATCGGATCTGCAAGATACTTTTCGCGTTCAGCGTCGTCGCGGTTACCCCATGCGAACTCCTTGTTTTCTGTGATGAACTGCGCGTCGTATGCGCCGAAACTCATCTTGCGGATCGCATTTGCGGGCGAATCCTTGCCGTGAAATGCCTGCTGAAGCACAGAAAGTATCTTTCCCGCTTTGACATCAATCCCGTTCTGGCACGCGCTGCCGCAAAGCACCGCGCCGATGATGACGCCGCTGTTGCGCTGTATATACGCCTGCGCGAGAAAAGAACCGTAACTGTGACCGAAAATCAGCACGGGCAGACCGTATGTGTCCGCGGCGTATTTCGTGATCAGAATCTCGTCCTGCACGGTATCGAAAAAGCAGTCTCCGTCGGGTACCTTGCCCAGATTGTCTATACCCGCCGTCTTGCCGTGACCGCGGTGATCGTCGCCGAGAACTATATATCCTTTTGAATTGAGAAAACGCGCGAAAGCGTCGTATCTGCCGATATGTTCAGCCATACCGTGAAAGATCTGAACGACCGCGACCGGCTTTTCGACCTCGTCCCATACCGCCAGATTGAGTTTGTAATCTTTATATCCGTAGAAAATTATTTCTTTCATAAAATCCTCACCACTATATATTGGGGAAATTCTCCCCTTTATACTTGATATTATACTATATATTGCGGTTTTTATCAAGTATATTTTATAAATATTATAATATTAATGCACCGTCCGCGCAAAACATGTCTCAGGTCGCGGCAGCGGGCGGCATCTGTTTGCATAACAAACCCGCCCTTGCGCATATGCAGAAGAAGTCCGTACGTCTCTTTCCGGGACGTTGCCGGCGTCCGGATCAGGCATCGCGGAATAATCGCGCCGTAATGGGACATATATTATTCAGAAATTCTTTTAAAGGAGCGGACAAATGAAAATAGTTCTGACCGGAGGAGGAACGGCAGGGCACGTAATGCCCAATCTGGCGCTCGTTCCGGCATTGAAGCAATATTTCGACGAAATTTATTATATCGGCGGAAAAGAAGGGATAGAAAAAAGGCTGTGCGAGGAAAAGTCTATTACATTTTATTGTACGGACACCGTAAAATTCAGGCGAGACAGACCTCTTTCCGCGCTGAAAATACCGTTTGCGCTGAAAAACTGCGTAAATCAAGCAAAAAAACTGCTAGAGGATATATGCCCGAATATCGTGTTTTCAAAAGGCGGTTACGTGTCTCTGCCCACATGCCTTGCGGCAAAAAAGCTCAGTATACCCGTGGTCACTCACGAGTCCGACCTGACACTCGGTCTTGCAAATAAGATCATCTCCGGATTCGCCGTATGCACGGTTACGTCAAACAAGACCACCGTTGCGAAAAACGCTGTATTCATCGGCAATCCCATGCGCGAAGAGCTGTTCACCGCAGTCGGAGAAGGAATCAAGGAAAAATACGGATTGAGAGAAAAAAAGCCTCTGCTCCTCGTCGTCGGCGGTTCGGGCGGATCGACCGCGCTCAACGAACTGATATATTCCGTTCTCGACAGCCTGACCGAAGGCTTCATCGTTATCCATATTACTGGTAAAAACGGCAAAAACATCAGCAAAAAGGGCTATGTTCATAAGGAATACGCGAACGATATCTTCGACCTTTACGCCGCGGCGGACGTGATAGTCTCCCGCGCAGGAGCAAACGCGGTAAAGGAAATTTCCGCAATGGGCAGGCGCGCATTATATATACCGCTCCCGAAAACGGCGTCCAGAGGGGATCAGATCCTCAACGCGAAAAAGGCGGCGGCAAACGGAAAAGCCGCAGTTCTCGAACAGGAAAATTTTTCTCCCGCAAAATTTTTCTCGGCATTGAATTATCTGATGGCGTCTCCCCCTCCCGCGCCCGACATTGACAGAGACGTAAATTCAAAGATAGCGTTCCTGTTGTACAAAGCTGCGCAAGGCGGGGAGAAAACTTTCTGACCGCGACTTCGGAACGATCAAAATAAAACGGGATATCTCAAATGTATAACTCCACCGGTTCCGATAAAAAAAAGGCAGTCAAAATCGACTGCCTTTTATTATTTATTATTATTTAGTATTATCAATTATTTTATCAATAATTTCTGATACCTCTCCGCATGTTTCCTTCTCTTCGTCAGCCTGCGCCTGATCGCCTTCGCATGTCTTTTCGCTTTCCTTGCCGGGCGGCTTTACGATAAATCCGCTGACTGCAAGAATACCCAGAAACGCCGTGGTTATCTCCCTTAGATAAGGTATCTCAGTGGTGAATCCCACCGCCTGAAGCACAACGAATATCGCGCTCGCCACCGCCATCCAGAAATCGTAAGATCTGATCTTCTCTTTCACGTTCTCCTCCTTTACGCCGCGGCGTCTTCTCCGGGCGTCTGATCCTGCATCCCGAATCCCGTCCGGACGTCGTACTTTATCTCCTCGACGTCCTTCGCGACCTCTTTCACACAGTTCAGACTTTCTGCGAGAGAGGACACAATCTCCTGATATTTTTCTTCTCTCTTTCTGCTGTCTTTGAGTTCAAATACGAGAAGAAAACAGAACAGTACCGCCCACGCTCCGTTGGCGACAACCGTTTCCACAACGCTTTCCCACATCTTTCTCACCCCCGTTATTTGCTCTTTGCGTCCTTGGCGAGCTTGACGTATCTTGCGAGCAGGTTCGTATATTCGTATCCGAGGTAGGTTTGCAGATAATGGTTGTTCTGCACCATGCTTTTCGCCGTCTCCGGATCGAACCCGTCGTAGAAATCGACGGCGAGGTCAAGCCTTTGAGCGTAATTGTCCGCCTTTTCTCCGACGTAGCCGTACCTTTTCTCGTACTCTGCCTGTTGCGCGTCCGCCTCGGTGCGCTTTCTCATATCGTCCTGGATCGCTTTTTCGCGCTCCAGTTTGTAATTCGCGATCTGCTTTTCGATCTTGTTATTGTACTCCTCGATCGACTTTATCTCTTTATCTCTTTTGGAGATCAGGTCTTCTATTTCACTTGAAATTCTGATCACGTATTCGGCGTTCAGATCGTTTATCGCGGCTTCGAGCTCCCTGTTCAGTCCGTCGATCTGGATCTGGTACTTTTTCGCCACGCTGTCGGCGTCCGCCTTCGCCTCAGAGATCATCATATCTGCCTGCTGCTGCGCGCTTTCGCCGATAAGGTTGCTGATCGAGGAACGCGACAGTCCGCTTTCTATCATCTTGTTTTCATTCTGCTTCCTGCTTTTTTCGAGAGAAGCGAGAATTTCCTGCTCGGTCTTGTCGTAGTCCTCGTATACGCTCTCCGCCTTTGCGGACAGTTCGTCCGTCTTGCTCCTGGTTTTTTGCGTTTCCGTCTGTTTTTCGCTCTCGAGCTTATCCGTATATTCTCCGGTCACGCGGTTTCTGATCTCGTCCTCGCTCTCGCCTTCGTAGGTTTTGAACGTGTAGTCAGGCTCCTCGGGAAGCGCGGAAGCCGCGTCCTCTTTGCGCTCTGCAAGTTCTTTCTGTCTGTAATCGCTGTGCATCTGCTTGAGCTTTTCGATCAGTTCGTCCTCAGTGCTCACCTTCTTTGCGCCGGACGCTCCTTCGGTCACGGTCTTGCGGTTTATATAACTCAAATTCACACTCATATAATTCTCCTTTTCAACACGTAATAATTGTAACGCGCGAATATTTTCTTCAGCGCGCGCTTTCTCTTTGCGCTCTGCGTCATATCCTCATTCCTCCTTTCGCGGTAAGGCAGAGTCTGACGTCCGTCGCTTCGCCAGCGGCGGTAAAGGTCAGCGTATGGCGGTTTCTGCCCAGATTTTCCAAAGACGTCCTCCATATCCTGCCCTTTGCCGTATCGACAAGCTGATCGTCCAGCGAAACCCCGACGTCGCAGACGTCGCCGTAAAACGCGAGTTCGACGTCCATGACCCCCGTGCACCAGAAAGTCACGGTATGAGGTTTTTCCGCCTGAAGCGACGCGATTATTTCAGTGAAATTCACGTCGCGGTTGTTGTATACGTACTCAGCGAGTTCAAGCGCTTCTTTCGCAGTTCTCTCTATCCTTGAAAATTTCATTTCGTCCTCCTGAGAAAGTCCACCGTCACGCCGAAAGGCTTGATCTTCACGTCGCGCGACGAACATTTGATGTAGAAATCGAAACATCTTCCACGCGCGTCCAGCCTGGCGTATTTCCGCGAAGGATCAAGGCGGTATTCGAAGGTTTTCCCGTCTGCTACCACTCCCAGCGTAAACGGCGTGTCCGTGCAGTAATCGACCCCCGTCAGATACTTTACGTTGACGTGCTCGTTGAAATCGACGTCGCGCACCAGCCAGTATCTGAACGGCGGAGAATCGAAAAACACTCCGCTTTCGTCATTCTCCGCAACATAGTCCGACAACGACGACAGCGCAAGCACGCCGTTCTGATTGCTCCCGGACAGCACGCACATGTCGTATATGCCTGCGCCGCGGTAGATCTCAGCCGTTCCCTTTTCTGTATCCACGACGGCGAGCACGTTGGGTCCGTTTTCCGCGAGCGTGAAATCGTAAAGCGCGTCCTCGTGTTCCTTGACGAAAGACAGGTAATATTTGTTGCCGCAGTAAAGCGCGCGCAGCTTATCCGCTCCGCTCACCAGGTCGTCAAGCCTGTCCGTCAGCCTGCCCACGTCGTAGCCGTCCGTCGTATATATCCCGTCGCTGGTCACGAAAATGACGGAGGCTCCGCAGATCGTGATCGTATCCTTGTATATCCTGCCGCAGTCGCAATGCACCCTTCTCAGGCTGAACTGAAGCTGATCCGCATACGCCGTCAGGCGGTATATGCCGTACTCGCAGAAAATGTAGATGTAGTCCTCGAAGCTGAGCACTCTGAGCACTTCTCCGAGCGAGCCGTCAAGCGAAATATATCCGCCCTCGTCAAGGGATACGTTCCAGTTGTACGGGTCGAACGCGTCTGAAAACCAGACGCTCGTGCGCGACCCTTCGACGACTGCGTAGACCCTCTCGTAATGCGTGCAGAGGTCCGTTATCGCCAGAGCGTCGGCGGCATACTGACCGCCTTCGCCGCTCATCACGTAAAGCCCTTCGCCTCCGCCGCCGAGCAGCATCAGATCGGTCTCTCCGTGAAGATATCCGATCGCCGACGTGAACTGCCTGCCCGTGGCGATATCGGGTTCCCACCCGCAGTCCTTGCCCAGTCTGATATATGTCAGCTTGGTCCCTGCTGAAAGAAACAGGCACTCGTAAGGTCCGTTTTCGTCGTTCAGCTTGCCCGAAAACAGCCGCGCGCCCTCGTAGCCGTCCGGTATCGGCGGCAATTCGTATTCCGTTCCGTCCGGGCATTTATACGAAAATTTTTTAAGCCCGAGTCCGCCCGTCAGCGTGCCGTTGTCAAAGCCGAAATTATAAGCGTCGTGACAGTAGTCGCACGGCATCGTCCTGACCTCTGATTCCGGGTCAAGCCCTTTGAACGAAGAAAATCTGAAGCGTTTTCTCGTGGGACTGTCCACCGAAAAATTTTTTTCGTAAAACATCAGTACCACCCCCTCTCCTTGAGGGAAACGCCTGACGCCGGGCGCATCGAAGTGCGGATATCCTGCCGGAAACGCTCCGCAAAACCTTCGCTCTGCTCGTACATTCCGTTGATCATGCAATATTCCGCCGCCGCGCCGAGCGCAAGCGTCTTTGCGCTCACGGAGGGATCGACTTCGCATTCGTCTCCGATCGCGGCGCTTTCAGGCAGATAGCGGTATCTGACGTTCAGTCTGCCGTCTTTGTTCACAACGCAGGAAAAAGGTCTCTGACGGAATCTTACCGGAGAGTCCCCGTCCTTTACCGACACTATCCTGAGAACGCGCCTCGGCACGTCCGCATAGGAAAAAGACCCGTTCACGGCTGTGACCTGCGTCTCGTCTTCGAGCGGAAAATATTCCTGGGCGATCTCTGCGATCATGATGTTCACGCACCTGACGAGCAGCTTTATCTTGTCGTCCTGCGCCTTGTCCTTCCCTGCGTCGTAATCTTCTTCTCCGAGATAGGTCAGCGCAACGTTGATCACTTCTTCCAGTTTCATTGTCTCCTCCTTTGAAAAAGGGGCGGATAGTCCTCCGCCCCGGTTGTATCAGATTTTTCCGAGCGCCTTGTCAACCGCCTCGTCCGCCGCCTTTTTCTCTGCGACGGCGTTGGCAAGCTCGATCTCCGCGATCAGCTCGTCCATTCTCTCTATCCTCGTTTTGCGTACGTAATCCACAGCCCGGCTGTCAAGGCAGTCGTACGGTATGACCAGCTGTCTGCTCCCGTCCGCCGAGTTGTAGACCTCGAATTTTCCACTTTCCCCGTTATAGTAGATTTCGTATTTGTCGTCTATGCTTTTTATTCTGTCCGCAACCGAGAACAGATCGTCCAAGACGCGTATCAGGCGCTCTTTCTTCACGCGGTGATACCCGAAAGTCTGTACTGACCTATCGGCTTGTCGCAGCTCAGATCGGCGTACTTGACCAGCGTTGCGGAATAGGTTGCGCTTCCCGCCTTCTGCTTGATCACTCTGCCGCCGTCGCCTTCAAGCCATCTCCAGTCGCAAAGCTGATGCAGTCTGAAATCGCCCGTGTTGAGCATGTACATGGTGCCGTCCTCGACGAATTTGTCCGCAACGACGGGGATCCCGTTGAAGGTGACCGCCTTGTAGCCGCCGTCGAGATTCATATAGTCCACGTTCATTCTCGCGCTCATGCAGTTGTCCAGGTAGAAGCGTCTGACGTCGTACGCGCAGACGATCATATCTATCGTACCGCCCGAGACCTCCTCAACTTCGTCGATCGCGCTCTGCATCCCGACGAACGATATCGGACCTACGTTGTCCTTTCTGCCGCTCTTCATCCACGCCCTGCCGGTTCTGCTGAGACCGTACAGATCGCCGTCGGAGAAGATCGCGGCAAGACCGGTCAGCTCGTTGTCCTTGGAACCCTGAACGGTCAGATAATCGTTAGCCGCGACAGTCGCTCCTGCCGACGCGCCGAAAGTCACCGTCTTGGTCGCTCTGTCGATAGAAGTGATCCTGACTCCTTTCAGTCCGTCGCGAACGGCGTTTGTCGTGCCGTTGTATACGTCCACGACCATGCCTTCCATCAGGTTCTTGACGCTTTTCACGACGATCTGATTGTTAGAAGACCCCTGCGAAGCCACCGTCGCTATCTTGCCCGAACCGTCGCCGTAAAGCATTCTGCCCAGGTTGAATTTGGACGCTTTGAGAAGTCCTTCCATTTCCGCGTCGAGCAGATTGACGAAAGCGCCCACGCTGCTCTGAGAAGCCCTGATCGCCTTGTCGGAAAGTTCGATGGTTCCGTAGAGGTTCTTGAGTTCGAGCCTGAAACGGTCGTAATTGTTCGCCGCCGCCTGCGGAAGGTCTCCCGTCTCGGTGCCTGCGCCGATACCGCCGTTGATGCCGTAAGGCACCAGCTTGACGATCTCTTTGCCCCAGACGTCGGAACTTGTCTGTTTGATCTTGGCAAGGAGCGGATTTACGCCGACGTTGAGCTGATTGGCGACAACGCCGAGATATACCGTCTTGAGCGCCTTTTCGGCTGTTTCCATTGTTACCATATCTTATATCCTCCTGTTTGCGAGCATATTTTTTACTATACCGCCGGTTTCGCGTATGCTCTTGGGTCGCGAAGGGGGCGTGACGTGGGTCCTGCCGCTTCCGGCAATTATCCGCGGCGCGTCCACGTCCATATTTTTCAGGAGAAATTCCTCGATGATCCTGTCTCTGACCTTGCCGTTTCCGTAGACGTATTTTTCGAGAAAACCGTCGTCGGACGCAAGTTCTTCATAGGGTCTGTCTCTTTCTCTCAGGATCCTGAAGTATGCCCGCTCGAGACAGTCGTCCCTCGTTGCGAGTTCTCTGTCTTTTGCGAGTTCTCCGGCGATCTCCTTTGCGTACGTTGAAGCGGACGGATATTCTCTGAAAAATCCGCTCACTCTGCTTTCCCAGTCGGGCGATTCGTAAGCGGGAGTTTTCGCTGCCGCGCCGTTTGCCGCCGTCGGCGTTTCCGTATCACGCCCCTCCGGCCGCGCGGTCTGCGGCTCCGCGCTCTCCTCTCCCTTCGCGTCGGCGCTCTTCAGCCGGGACATCTCCTTCTCTAGCCTTGAGTACTGCTGACACTTTCTGGTGAATTCTCTTTGCAGATTGTCGTACGCCCTCTCAAGTTCGTCTGCCGTCGCGAACTTGTTGCAAAAGGCGGTCTTTTCCTTGTCCGGTTCTCCGTTTCCGGTTTCCGGGGGAAGCGCTTCCGTTTGTTTTTGCGTATCTTCCATATATTTCTCCTTGTCAGTCTTTTCCTGTATCGCCCGCGTCCGTCTTTGCCGACGTGCCGCCGAGCGAATACATCTGATGTTCCTTTATGTGAGAGTCCATCTCCGCGTACAGCTTGCCGTTCTTCAGCACGCTGTCCTCGAGCAGACATTTGATATGCTCCTCTATGTGTATGTCGTGATCGTCGTAAGGACAAGCCGAAAGTCTCTCTTTTCCCAGAGAAAGATTTTCTTTCATCGCCCTCTTTCTCTGCGTTTCGTCAACGTCCTTCGCGCTCTCCCAGTTGCCTATGCCCAGCATTTCAAGCACCTTGACCTTTGTGCGCGGGCTCATCGTGCCGTCCGCTTCGGTCAGCACACCCATACGTATGAGTTCAAGCACCATAGTGCGTTTTTCGCTTATCGTCTCGGTCACGTCGTCCTGTGTGTCGAAGACGATATCTTCGCATTGCAGGTCGTTGCCCGTGAAATAGGTCAGCTCCGGCTCGCCGTTTTCGCCGGTTATGCGCTTGAGCCTCTTCTGAGTGGCGAACTGCTTGTAGAGATAAAGAAGCATCCTGCACACTCTTTTCACGCACAGTCTCAGAGAGGTCGTGGAAAGCGACATTCTGGTGTCGTCCTGATTGACAAGCAGGGAGATCGCTTTGCCGGACATATTGCCGTACGTCTGAGAATATTTGCTCAGTTCGCTGACTCCGCTGACAGTGACAAACTCTGAAAGCAGCCTTTCTTCTTCGTACGTAAAGTCGGCGGGCACGCTTCCCGTCTCTATGAAGCGAGGAATGTTGGAGCCTTGTCTGTATATCAGAACTTTGCCGGGAGAAAGTCCTTCTTCCTCCAGATTGTCCATATCCACACTGCCGTCCTCGACTGCGAGTATGCCCATCGAAATGCGGTTGAGATATTCGTGCTTTCTGTTCTTGACCGCATTGTAACTGCGCTGGAGGGGGATCATTCTTTCTACGACCGAAGTGCCGAAGAAACTCCCCACTTTTTTTATGCAGTTGGTCTGCGCAAAAGGAAAGCCTCTGCGCCCCTCAACGTCGGTTACGTAAGGGAGATCTCCGTAATAAAGGAGTTTGTCTCCGGCGATTATCGCAAGTTCGCCGAGAGGCTTGTCCCTGGTGGGTCTCACGTACCTTTCTATTACGATGGCATACCCGTCCACTTTTGAAGAAATCACGTTGCCCACGCTTGCGTTATAGCCCAGCCCTCCGGCGACGGAAGCGTTGTCCAGGGTGAATACGTTGACCTCTTCGCCCTGTGTTTTCACTCCCCAGCGATCCTCTATCTCCTCGACCGAATACGCTTTTGCGTGTATCACGCTCTGACATTCGTCAAGCGAGTTTGCGCATACGTTGTCAGGAAATATCTCGAACGGGGGAACTACCGTTATCTTCGCTTCTCCTACACGGACGGGATTATTTTGCTTATCCTTTCCGAGAAGTTCGCCGCTGTCTTTATCCCACGTTACCTTGAAAAAGCACGAGCCTGTCACTTCGCTCCAGGCTACTACATCGTTGATCAGAGAGGGCATGTCGTTCTGCTCTGTCACCGCGCTTATCAGCGCAGTCGAAAGTTTTGCCGACTGTATGTCCGACTCGTCGTTTGAAAACGGTCTGACGGTGACGCCCGTGTTCACTCTCATCAGCTTGGACATGCGCGTCTCAAGCACAGAAGCGATATGATTGTATACCTCTCTTTCCTGCCAGAAGTACTGCTTGCCGAACTCTTCGACGTCGCCTGTCGGCATGATCTGCATATACTGATTTCCGTTGACGAAGTTCATGTTGAGCTGCCATTGCAGTTCAAGGGGTTTTCTGTCTTCTCTGCGCTTCTCGTAGTCGCGCCTGACATCTGCGACAATGTCTTCGGCAAACACTTTTTCCTTACTCATAATCCCTCTCTTTGCCTTTTTTGTTAAAGACGTTTTTCGGGCTTTTCGGCGTGATTATTTTACCGATCTGTCCATATAATTCTCGCATACAGTTTTCACACAGATTGAGAGAATTGCGTCTGTCTCCGCTGTCTGCCGAGAACTGGTATGCCGCGTCGTTTTTACACATCGGCATCTCGCACTTTGTTTTTACGCTCAGTTTTCGAACCTGCATTTTCTGCCTCCTTTGAATTTATCTTTTCCAGTTCCTCAAGCAATCTCGTTTTGAGTTCCTTGAGCTGTTCGTCCGTATAGCCCTGAAGCGGATCCTGCTGAGTCCGCTCAAGCACCGCCTTGATCGCCGTCGTATCGGGCGGTATGTATTTTCTTGATATCTTGCGCTTGGTCACTTCGTTTTCCCGGTCGTACTCCTCGACCTTTTCTTCGACGAAATACCCCGTCGCCTTTTTGATCAGGATGTCGTCAATGTTTTTCTTGCTCATAGTTTGCTCCGTCTGAGTCTGCTTATCAGTCTGTCCTTGTCCTTTTCAATCAACGTCTTTTTCTCCTTGGGTCGCTTTGCCGGCTCCGGCTTTGTCATGATATAATACCTCAGCGCGTCCAGCGCGTGATCATCCTTTTTGACCGGTCTGTCTCCACTTCCCCACCAGTAAGATTTGAGTTCTCGTATCAGGTTCACGCAACAGGGAAATATCTTTATCCTGTCGGTCGCAAAATATGATTTCACTCTCGCGATACCGCTGAACAGATCTTTGTTCACTCTCGTATTCACCGCGATCCCGCGTTCGTAAAACAATTCCGCAACGCTCTTCGAACTCGCCAGCGTTTTCTGGGTCGCCGCGCTGTCTATCAGCGCTTCAAGCCTGCCTTTGCCGTCTCTGTGCCAGCTCAGAGAATCTGCTGTTTCGAAGATCTTTTTCGCATGGTAGTCTATGTCTCTGCCTGCTTCGTACCATTCCCCGACGACGTAGACCACGCCGTCGTAGTCGGTGGCGAAGAACAGACACGCGAGCGGATTGTTCAGACCCGGGTCTATGCTTATCGCGTCCTGCCAGTCGTCCGGCACGCTGAAAGGCGTTTCCGGCACGTGTCTCGACGGGTCGAATTCTTTATAGACGATGCCTTCTGCGGCGCTGAACTTGCCGTATCGCCTAGAATTGAGGGTCTCCTCGTCCATGCTTGCGGTCAGCGCGGCGACTTCTTCCTCGTCGAGAAAGGGATTGTCCGCCCACTCCATATTCGTGCACCAAATCTCGTCGTCGCCCCCGCTGTTGAGGTATATCAGATCGTATACCCAGGTCAGACCCTTGAGAGGAGTCATAGTGCCCCAGATCTCGCCTTTGCGGTCTAGCACGCGCATCCGGCATTCCTGATAAATATCCAAGGGCGGCTCCTCGACGAACCATACGAAATCGAGCGATGTGCCCTGAAATTTCTCTCTGCCCTGATCGCAGCTTTTAAAAGAAATTTTGGACACGCCGCCCGACACGTTTTTTATAAGGATATAGTCGATTATACCGTACTCCGCACTCTCCTTGCGCCCCGACGTCATCACGACGTCCTCTATCCAGTCCGGGTCGAGATAGGACATGAATTTGCTTTGCGCGACGTCTCTCTGAACCTCGTAAGAAAGCGACACGACCCAGCCTTCGACCGCGCCTCTGTTCTTGCGGTAAGGATGTATGCCTCTTGCCCACCAGATCGCTTCCACCGCGCCGCATTCCGTCTTTCCGCTTCTGTTTCCGCCGAATACCCAACGGTTGCGCTTGAGGCATTTATGAAAAGCAAGTTGTTTTTCGTGCACCTTTTCGCCCGTATTGTAGCGCGACAATCTGCCGTTGTCATACCGTCTTTTCTGCTCTCTTTCGATCGCGAGTATCTTTGCCATTATCTCTTTTTCCGTCATATTTCTGCTCTCTCAGCCATATTTTTTAAAACAAAAGCGAACATTTATTGTTGCGCTCGCGCCTGCATAGTGTATAATAATATTATCTTGCAGGCGAAACTGCCTGTCTCAAGGAGTGGAAGATGAAAAAGATCTTTACGGTCACCGTTCTTATGATCGTGGTCTGTCTGCTTTGCGCAGGCACCGCCTTTGCCGACACTTCGTCGGGTTCTGGTCAGACCTATTACATAGCAAACGAAAACATAACCGCGTACGTATATACGGACGGAGTTCCTCAGCCTGCTTTTATCATTCCCAAAAGCTACTATTTCCGCACCGTGAATATAAACGGCGAATACACGTCTGTCGTTTACAACAATCTCGATCAGACGTACGCCGTCACCGTATATCTGAAAACGAGCGACGTATCGTCAAAAGCGTCCGTTACCGATGACAGCGTGACCGACGAAAACGCGTTTTTCGATCTGTCGTTTACCCTGAAAAACGAAGCCGCGCCTTATTACAAACCGGGCAATCTGACCACCTCTCCCACAACGGCTGAATTTGTCGATCTGCGCGACTTTCTGGGCGTGTATCAAAGCGACAATGTGGTTTACTTCGCATGCGTGGTTGAAAGCAGGACCGGATTTTCAGTCATGCTCGTGAAAGCAGAAGACACCTCTCTGATGTCTTACAACGTCTCAACGATCCCCCTTCATCAGAACACGATCGACAAGAACAACGCCGCCAACGAAGGCATCATATCCACGCCCGGCGAAGGCAATGCCGACGTCACCGGCAACAACGTTATCAGGAACGTGATGATAGCGGTCATATGCGTGATGTGCGTGCTTGTCATCTTCCTGATCTTCCGCCCCACCAAGAACGCTAAAAACCGTTACGAGATGGACAACCGCGAGAACGCGGAAAACGGAAGAAACGACGGCTACGATGACCGCCGTTAATCGCT
>CALWKT010000020.1 GCA_944381335.1 uncultured Christensenellaceae bacterium | reverse complement strand
TCAGCATTATATATTCAAGGCGCGCCGCAATTTCAATTTCTGAGACGCCTTCTTTTATATATGGCAATATCTCTCTGAAAGCTGTCTCCGTCACTCCCTGAGCGGTCTTTATCAGGCTGACCTCTCTTTCGCTCTTTGTTGCGCGGCGAGTTTCGAAAGCCTTGTCCACAGCAACCAATTCTACGCCTTTGAACAGCGCTTCAAGCGATTTGTATTCACCGTAAGAAACGTTTTCTTCAACGCCGATACGCTTGTATCCCGCTTCGTCGACGATATTTTTTATTTCGTCAATCCCTCCGAGAAGCACTTCAAAATTGTCTTTCAAAGCGTTTTTCGCCTCTTCGAGATAACGCATATCCGTAAAGAAATAGCTTTTGTCGCCGGTAAGGAGTATGCGGCAGTTTGTGCTTTCGTATCCTGAAAGGTAGAAAGTATTGGATGCCGTGATCACTATGGCGGCGTCGACGCCGTATTCTTTAAGAATGTCTTTTATATCGTTCATACTCTGATATTTTATCATAACATGACGTCTTTTGTAAAGAATTATAAGGATTTATAGTAGTTTTTCATCGCCAACGCGTCCATCGTCTGAGTTCCGGCGGATTCGCATGCAATATAAGGCTCAAGCCTGTAATCGGAAATAACGCGGATAAGCGGTTCGAAATCCGGTCCGTATTTTTCATCGCTGAAAGTCAGATGCCTCAGTTCGCCTTTGTCGGTGTACTGTATCTTGCTGAAATGCACGTGCATGTTTCTGGTCTTGAAATCGCCCAGACCGTCGGCAAGCGCGTCTATTATCCTCTTGTAATCGTCGTAGCCCTTGATCACTCCGCAGTCTCTTGCATTCAGATGTCCGAAGTCTATGCAGGGCAACAGCGTGTCGTAACCTTTGCACATACGGATGACTTCGTTCAGATCTCCAAGCTGCGACTTTTTGCCCATTGTTTCCGCGCAAAGCCACAGATCGTCATAGCCGTATTCGTGCTTTAATTCCATCACCAGATCCAGGCGTTTCATCAGCACGTTCATGGCGTCTTCACGCGCGGCTTTGAGAGGCGAACCCGGATGGAACACGCACCTTTTTCCTCCGAAATCCCTGAGCGCCTTCAGAGATGAAAATATGTAACCGTGATTATTCTCCGCCTTATCTTCTTCAAGCGTAGCAAGGTTTATGAAGTAAGGCGCGTGGACAGAAAACTCGATCGAGTATTTTTCGAACTCCGCGCCTATCGTTCGCGCGGTTTTTTCTGTTATCCTGACGCCCCTGCCGAAAGAATATTCAAAGCAGTCCAATCCAATGTCGTGAAGCCACTTTGCTTCTTCAATGGTATGAGAATATCCCTGCTGAGCGAACAGTTCGCAGCTTCCGCTCGGACCGAATTTTATCATCATTTCCTCCCGAGAACCTTTTCGGCGTCCTTTGCTATCTGAGCCGAAAGATCCTCTTTAGTATCGAATTTTTTAACGTCTCTTATCCTTGAAACGAACTCGACGACGATATATTTGCCGTAAATATTGCCGTTCCAGTGCAGAATATAACTTTCCACGTTGTAATGACTGTCTCCGAATGTGGGATGATCGCCTACGTTGGTCACCGCCCTTAGTCTCACTCCGTCTATCAGCACGTTTGTGTCGTAAACGCCGCTGGCGATCGGAAGTTTTTCTTCAGGGATATCCACGTTTGCCGTAGGAGTGCCGAGTGTTGCGCCGTCGTGTCTTCCCTTTACGACTCTGCCTGCTACGATATACGGCAACGGCAGCAACGCGTTGATCTTTTCGACCTCTCCTTTTGAGACCATACCCCTGATCTCACGGCTTGCGATCTTTCTGCCTTCAGAATATTCGACCATATCGACGATATAGCAGTCTGCGTCGTGCTTTTTGCAGTATTCCTTGAGCGTCTGAGCATTGCCTGCGGCTCCAGCGCCGTAGGTATAATCACTGCCCGCAATGATTGCCGAAATATTGAACCTCTTAAACAGCCCGTCAAGAAATTCTTCTGAAGGCATGGAAAAAAACTTTTTATCCGGTTCTGCTCTGACAACAACGTCGACGCCGAGTTGCCACAATCTGAAGACCCTTTCGCTATATGTGAAAATCTCTTTACCGCTCCCGCTGAGCGCGTTGAACGGATTGCCGCAGAAGGTAAAAACGGCGCACTTTGCCGCGTCGATTTTAGAAAAAAGCCTCGCGCGCTGTATCAACGCGTTATGACCTCTGTGAACGCAATCGAAAAATCCGAGGCAAAGCACGATCCTTTCGTCCGATCCGTTTTTGTAATCAATTTCTTTTATATCGTATTCCATAAGTGAGTTTCCAGTTTTACGTATCCGTCTTTAACAAGCGCGACTCCGAGAGTTTCGTCGCCGGAAAACGCGCCGTATCTGCCGTCTGAAAGTTGAGTCGGGACGGTCTGACCGAATTTTAACCTTTTTGCCGTATCCGGACTGAAAACAGCGGTCGGAAAAAGCTTTTCAAGGATCTCAGAGTCTTTTCTGACGTGAGACAGAGGATCTGAAAGAAAATCCTGCAAAGGCACAGCTTCGGTTATCGTATAGCCTGCGCACTCCGTGCGAACGAGCGATGACATATACGCTAGCACGCCTGCCTTTTCGGCAACGTCTCTGCAAAGACTTCTGATATACGTACCTGACCCACAGACTATCTCTACATCCGCGCTTGCGATCTTCCCGTCTGCGCTTATTACCGTTCCGACTGTTTTAAGCGAATATATCTTCACTTGTCTTGGCGCAAGGGTCACGTTTTCACCCTTTCTTGCAAGCTTATACGCTCTGACTCCGTTGACGTTCAACGCGCTGTACGCGGGCGGGACCTGGTTTATTTCACCGACAAACAACGGCAATACGTCATTCAGCGCTTTTTCGTCAGGCAGTCTGCCGTCGCTTTCGGTAATTTCGCCCTCTCTGTCAAGCGTATCCGTTGTCGAACCGAAAGTGAAAGTCGCGCGGTAAGTTTTCTTGCAATTCTGGATATGATCGAAGAGTTTCGCCGCCTTTCCGAACCCGAGGACCAGCACTCCTTCAGCCGCAGGGTCGAGCGTGCCCATATGCCCGCATCTGATCTTACCCCCCGCCGACGCGGAAAGCGCATTTCTGCATTTGATCACGACGTCGCTTGAAGAAAGCCCGGTCGGTTTGTAAACAGCCAGCGCGAAATTCATAGACAAAGCGCGTTCCTGCACGCATTGAGAATCTTGTCTTTGACGTCCTCGAAAAATCCGCTTGCCCTGCAACCTGCCGCGTTTTTATGCCCGCCGCCGCCGAAGACCGCCGCTATTTCGTCCGCGCTCACGCCGTCTACCGTGCGAAAGCTGACTTTATATTGCATCTCGCCCTTGGTTTCGGTAACGGAAAAAGCAATCTTTACGCCGTTGATGTTGAGAACGTTGTTGATTATACCGTCTGTGTCAGCTTCGGACGTGCCGGTGGCTTCGAAGTCCTGTTTTCTGAAAAATATTCCGGCGATCGCGCCGTTTTCGTAAAGTTTAGTGCCTGAAAGCACTCTGTTTTTCAGACTGAAAACGTTGAAATCAGTTTTCTTGATAAAATTGTCAAATATCTCATTCGCCTTGAAATCGTAACCGATCAGCTCTGCCGCGGTCTGCATAGTTTTCTTTGTCACGGATGAAAATGAAAAACCGCCGCTGTCTGTCACGAGAGCGCAATAAAGCAGTTTCGCCACCGTATCGTCAAGGCAAGGCGTCTTTTTGTCCATTGCCCTAATCAGGTCGAAAACCACTTCGGCAGTTGCCGCCGCGTCTGTTTCAACGATATTCAGATCTCCGCGTCTGCCGCGCGTAATATGATGATCGACGAAAATGCGGTATCTGCATGAATAATATTCCTTGTCATAAGCGCCCAGTCTGCCGTCGTCAGAACAGTCCACGGCGATGGCGAGGTCGAAAGGTCTGAAAGCATGCTTGTTGTATTCTTCTATTCCGTCCAGATACTTGAGTTTCTCGTTGAAAACTCCGTCGCAAAAAACGTATGGCTGTTTACCATACGTTTTCAAAGCGCGGTAAAGCGCAAGCGCGCTGCCGCAAGTGTCTCCGTCGGGGTTGATGTGGCTGAAAAGCGCGATGGTCTGCGCTTTGTCGACCGCATTCAGGAATTTTTCAATCTGACAATCCTTTACCGTCATTTTTATTTAGCTCCGTAAGTCGTTTGTCCATACTCATACCGTAACTGATAGAAGTATCGAGGATGAATCTGAGCGCGGGTATAGCGCGCAGGATCATCATGTTTTTCAGTCTTGATTTGATATACCCCTGAGCGCTGTTCAGTCCTGCGAGAACCTCGTCTTCCTGCCCGTCCGCGCCGAAAATACTGACGTAGACTTTGGCTAATGTCAGATCTTTGTCCACGCTGACTTCCATGACGCTTATCATGCCCTTGACGCGGGGATCGCGCACGCCGTCGCGCAGGATTTCCGCAAGCTGTCTTTTGAGTTCGGAATTTATCCTGTCAAGTCTATTCATTCTTCACCTGTATCATTTCGTAAGCTTCGATGACGTCGCCTTCTTTTATGTCGCCGAATTTTTCAAGACCGATACCGCATTCATAACCGCTCGCGACCTCTTTTGCGTCGCTCTTTTCTCTCTTCAGAGAAGCGATATTTCCTTCAAATACGACGATATTGTCGCGGATAAGTCTTGCCTTGTTGGTTCTTGCGACCTTGCCGTCGGTAACGTCGCAACCTGCGATCGTACCTACGCCGCTGATCCTGAACGTCGCTCTGACTTCGGCATGACCGACGATCTCCTCTTTGAATACGGGCGCGAGCATACCTTTGAGCGCGCTCTGGATATCCTCTATCGCTTCGTAAATTACGCGGTAATATCTGATCTCGATTGAATTCCTTTCAGCAAGCTGTCGCGCCTTGGGTTCAGCCTTTACGTTGAATGCGAGAATGATTGCGTTGGAAGTGTAAGCGAGGTTTACGTCGCCTTCGCTGATCGCGCCCACTCCGGAGTGTATTATCGAAATCTTTACGTTGTCCTCTTTCATCTTGTCGGATATCTCAAGAAGAGACTGCTTCATGGCTTCGGCAGAACCCTGAACATCCGCCTTTATAATGACGGCGAGAGACTTGACTTCTTCGTCTGAGACGTTCTTGAACATATCTTCAAGCGTCTTGGCTCCCGCGGTACGGTTCTGCATCTCGATCCTTTCTTTAGCCGCTCTTTCTGCCGCGACCTCTTTTGCGAGTTTTTCGTCGCCGACTACGACGAGTTTGTCACCTGCGTTCGGTACTTCGGTAAAGCCTTGTACCTGAGCGGCAAAGGAAGGTTTCGCTTCCTTAACGCGCTTGCCGGTGAAGTCCGTCATCGAGCGGATCTTGCCGATGCATGTGCCCGCGACAACATAGTCGGAAACGTGCAGCGTACCGTTCTGAACGAGGACGGTTGCAACTGGTCCGAGACCTTTATCGAGTCTGGCTTCAATGATAGAACCCTGCGCCGGGCAATCCTCGACAGCCTTGAGGTCGAGAACTTCTGCAACGAGAAGGATGCCTTCGAGAAGTTCGGGAACGCCCTGACCGGTCTTTGCGCTTACCGGGCAAAGCATGACGTCTCCGCCCCATTCCTCAACGAGAACGTCGTGCGCCGCAAGCTGCTGCTTGAGGTTTTCGATGTCGGCGGTCGGTTTGTCTATCTTGTTCGCCGCAATGATTATCGAAACGCCGGCATTCTTTGCGTGGTTGATCGCTTCAACCGTCTGCGGCATGATTCCGTCGTCTGCGGCAACTACTATCACGGCGATATCTGTGACGTTTGCGCCGCGCATTCTCATCGCTGTAAAAGCCTGGTGTCCGGGGGTGTCGAGGAAGGTTATCTTCTCGCCGTTCACTTCGATCGAATAAGCGCCGATATGCTGAGTAATGCCGCCGGCTTCTCCGCGCGCCACGTTACTCTTTCTGATGTAGTCGAGGAGCGACGTCTTGCCGTGGTCGACGTGACCCATGATCGTGACGATGGGAGGACGTCTCTTCATCTTTTCTTCGCCGTACTCAACCTGAGTAAGTTCGTTGAGTTTGTCCTCTGCGGTGGTATCCTGTTTGAGTTCAAGCGTGATCCCGTATTCGAGCGCGACGAACTCAGCGGTTTCAAAGTCGATGCTGTCGTTGATCGTAGCGAATTTGCCCATATCAAAAAGTTTCTTGACGATCTCGGTGGACGTTTTTCCGATCTTTTCGCTGAGAACTTTTATCGCGACCGGGTCGGTATTGATAACGGCATGTTCGATGACTATAGCCTGCGGAGTGAAGCTTTCTTTTTTGTTCGCTCTGCGGACCTTTACGTGCCTGACCTGTCCGTCATCTTCGTCTCCGCCTTCGTAAACGTAACCTTTTTTCAGCAGATCGCGCTTGCTGAGTCCCTTCTTATTGTCGTCCTTTGCACCGGACTGCTTTTTCTTGTTATCCTTTTTATACTGGCTGTTGGCTGTCTGAGCGGGAACTTCGAAAACGCGGGTCTGTGAACCGCCCTGCGGTTTCTGGTATCCGCCCTGAGTGCCGGGCATGCCGGGACGACGCGGGGGCCTGTTGTCTCCCTGCGGTTTCTGATATCCGCCCTGCGGTCTCTGTCCGTCTCTCCTTCCTCCGAGCTGTGCATCGGGATTGATGTAAGTTCTGGGCTGAGAGGGTTTCGCCTGAGGTCTGACGACTTCAGCCGGCTTTTCGGGACGCTCCGGCACGGGTTCTTCCTTCGCAGTTTCTTCAACGGCAACGGTTTCAGGCGCAGTTTCCTGAATTTCTTCCGCTTTCGCAACCTCTTCAGCCTCCTTTTCGTCTACGGACGGCTGTGCGTCGTCCTGAGCAGTCTCAGCCTGAAGAGCTTTTTCTTCTTCTTCAAGACGTTCCAACTCCTCCTGAGCCTGTCTGGTGAGTTCCGCTTTGATCCGGGCGACCTTGTCCAATGCTTCTCTGATGCTGGACTTGGAAGAAATCACCTGTGAGATCAACGGTTTGACTTTTGCGTTTACAAAGTCTCCCACCTCTTTCAGGTTCTTGGTGTAATCCACTTTTTCAGTCGTGTTGTTTTCGCTTCCCACAAACTACCTCCGTAATGCGTCAGGCTGTTCCGACGCAAGTATTCTGATTATCTGACCGCCAAGCGATTGGTCCGAAACCGCAACTATCTTGACATTGTTTCTCTTCAGCGTTGAGCTGAGATACCCTTCTGCGACCGGCAAAAACGCCGAGCCGCGTTTTTCGCAATAATATTCCGCCTTTCTCTTTGCGCTCGATCCGAGCGAACTGTCGTATAGCACTACGACCGGCGCTTTTTTCAGTCTGAGCAGACATTCGAGCCCGAAAGTCACCTTGTCCGCTCTGACGGCAAACCCGAGATATGCGTCAATTCCCATGTTCGTCAAACTCTTCGAGAAGTCTCTGATAAACCGATTCGTCGACTTTGCATCCGAACGCGCGGTCTAGACCTTTGGATTTAGCGCATTTAGCAAGGCACGCCCTGTCCTTGCAGACGTAAGCGCCTCTGCCGTTTTTCTTGCCTGTAAAATCAAGCGAGATCGCGCCTTCCGGATCGCGGACGACTCTGATCAGCTCGGTTTTGGGCTTTGAAGTGCGGCACGCTATGCATGTCCTTTCGGGGATTTTTTTCACTTGTTACTCCTCGTCCGTATTTTCGGGAACGATGTTTTCGATAGAAGAATACGGCTTCACGTCTATCTTCCACTCCGTCAGCTTCGCAGCAAGGCGCACGTTCTGACCCTGTTTGCCGATCGCGAGAGAGAGTTTGTCGTCTGCGACTATCGCTTTTGCGCTCTTCTCTTCGTCGTTGACCTGGACCATGATCACTTTAGCGGGGCTGAGCGCTCTTGCGATGTACTCGAGCGGATCTGCGCACCAGCCGATCACGTCTATCTTTTCGCCGTTGAGTTCGCCTACGATGCCGTTGATCCTCATGCCTCTCTGACCTATGCAGCTGCCCACTGCGTCAACGCTGGGATCGTCCGAATATACCGCCATCTTGGTCCTGTACCCTGCCTCTCTGACGATCTTTCTGATCTTTACGAGACCTGACTTTATCTCGGGAACTTCCATTTCAAACAGTCTCTTGACGAAATCGCGGTGAGATCTGGACACCATGACCTGAGAACCGCCCTTGAAGTCTGTGCGGATGTTCTTGACGTATACCTTGAGCACGTCGCCCTGCTTGTAGATCTCCCCTTTGATCTGATCCTGGGGCATCATCACGCCTTCCATCTGAGAACCGGAAATATCGAGGTATATCCTGTCGCCGTCTATCCTTCTGATCTGAGCGGTGACGATCTCGCCTTCTTTCTGGGTCATGTCTTCCAAGGTGATCTTCTTATGCTCGTCCATAAGTCTCTGCATAAAGACCTGCTTTGCGGTCTGCGCGTCTATACGGCTGAAATCTTTGGGCGAAATCTCTTCTATCACGCGGTCTCCGACCTTGTAAGAAGATTTGATCTTCTTCGCGTCTTCGAGAGAAATTTCTTTATCGGGATCTTCGACGGTTTCGACGACTTCCTGGTATGCAACGATCCTGATGCGGTTGCGCTGTTCGTCAATCTGAACGCTTACGGGGCGCGCTTCGCCGGATTCTCTCTTATATGCCGCGGCAATTGCGGCTTCGAGAGACTTAATCGTCAGTTCTTTGTCGATCTTTCCTTCTTTTTCAAGCAAATCGAGCGCAAGAAAAAAATCCTTGTTAATCATTTTGTCCTCCTAGAATTTTATAACCGCTCTCGCGAGGGCTATATCCTTTATATTTAGTTGTATGGTTTTTCCTTCTCTTGTCACCGTCACAACGGTGAAATCGTCGTCCACGTCTTCAAGCACCGCTTCGAACTTCTTCAGACCTTCGACGGGTCTGTACAAAGAAAACTCTGTCTCTTCTCCGAGATGTCTCCTGAAATCGCGCAATGTCTTGTACGGTCTGTCAAGTCCGGGCGAAGAAACGTTTAGCGTATACGGCTTGCCGTTTGTCGGGTCGAGTTCGTCAAGCGGAGCGTCGATTGCATTATGCACTGCTTCGCAATTGTCGAGAGATACGCCGCCCGGTTTGTCGATATAGACGGTGAGAGTGTCTTCATCTCCGTGTTTTTTGAATTCGACTTCGACAAGTTCCACATCCATGGATTCAACTATAGGCTGTATCAGCGCCTGAACGCTGTCGCAGATTTTTGACATGGTTTCTCCTAACATAATTAAAGCGACTGATTTCAGCCGCTTAGTAAGTCAATACTATCTTGTGTATATATTATCACACAATAATAATAAAATCAACAATTTTTTGAGCATTTGTTTGTAAAATTATACGCAAATGAGAATTTTCCGCCGTGTCCGGTGCTTTTGCCCCCCTGAAAACCTCCGGATCAGCCGATCGAAGCAACGTCGACGTAATCGAAAAGCTTTATAAAAAGCTGAGCCGTGGCGTATGCGTCGAAATACGCGCGGTGCGCTTCGACGAGTTCGATGCCGAATTCCTTGCATAGCACGCGCAGATTGAGTTGCCCTCTTCTCCCCGTCTTGTTGCGGTATGCCTGAGCAAGCACAATGGTATCCTTTGTCCTGTTTGGGACGTCCATTCCCTGATTCGCCGCTTCGTTCTTCAGCACTATGAAGTCAAACTTGTCGCCGTTGTGCGCAACCAGCACGGACGAGCCTACCCACGCGAGGAAATCGGGAAGAACGTCCTCTATGCGCGGCGCGTCCTCGACCATATCGTCGTATATGTGATTGGTCGCGGAAGCGCTTTCCGGTATGTGTATTTCGGGGTCTACGAGCGTTGAGAAATACTCGGTGCACACTCCGTTGACTATCTTGACCGCGCCGATCTCAATGATCTTGCACGGATTGCCGTTGTCTATCAGCCCGGTAGTCTCCAGGTCGAACACGACGAAGGTGTTTTCGGTCAGATAAGGAGGTTTCTCTATTGCAAGATCGAAAATGTTCTGCTGAGTAGTTATCTCAAGCGGTTTTGCCTTAACAGGCACATAAGTCTTTTTTCTCTTCAGATCCTCTTCTGAAAGGATGGAAGAATAGTTTATACGGCAGAGACTTACGCTCTTTGCAATAAGCGAAAGTCCTCCGCGGAAACTGTCATTCTGAAGGTCTCCGACGACTACGATCTCGTTCCCTTCTTCAAGAATATCGAGAGGACCTTTTGCCGCTTTTCTGGTAAAATAACAGCAACGCATTGCGCCTGTCGTATCGTTTATCGTAAAATTGTAATAAAGGTTTCCCGACGATTTAGAATTTCTGGCAACGATGCTTTCCACTTTCCCGGTGACGCAGACTGCGCTCTGAGGCGAAGTACATGCCCTTATGTATCTCGCTTTGGACGTGATCTCGCTGCCGCAAAGTTTGTGAACTGCGCTTATCTCTATGTAGCAGTCGTCGATCACGACGGGCACCTCTTCTTTTGCCGTTTCGGAAATGATAAATTCGTCGGTATATCTGATTTTTATCATGTTTACCCGGTCATATGAAGAATCGAGGTAATCTTTCAGACCTCTCAGCAGACCGCATTTTTCAAAAAGATCTCCCACTGATTTCACAACGGTAAACGTAACGGTGACCGTCTTGTCTCCGCAGACTATCTCTGTGTTGTCGCTTGAAAGTAGAACGGAATATGCTCTGTGAAATTTGTTCACGTACTCCTTGACCAGTTTGAAAACGATATCGTTGTCCACTCCGAATTTTCTGAAAGAAACCGACACGGTGTACTCGTCAGGCAGAATCTCGACCGCAAAGGACAGAATCTTCTTCTTGTCCTCTTCATTCAGTTCCTTGTCTCCGGAATAAGGAACGCCTATCTGAACTGAAACGGTCTTTGCCTCCGCGTCCAGATCGACCGAGCGGACGCGCAGAAAATCGTACGCGTTGTCATAGCGTATATTGAGAAGTTTTATAAAATCGATTTTTTCGTTTTTGTCCTTGGTGTTCTGCGTTCCGATCATGATCTTTGTCTGTTTTTCCGCATAAGAAGGCGGATAGCTGAGCTTGTTATTTATAGCGATATTTCGGCTAAAAATCACAGATTAAGTTCTAAATTAACGCGATTTTTATAATAATCTGTCGACAATATCACTTTTATTTATTATATTTTCTTGATTTCCTCTTTCAATGCTTCAAGTATCGTCTCATTGGGAACCGTGGCAATTATCCTGCCCTCTCTGAAGATAACGGATTTGTCTTTACCTCCGGCAACGCCGACGTCGCAACCTTTGGATTCTCCTATCCCGTTGACGACGCAGCCCATGACGGCTATCCTTATGCTCTTGTCAAGCGTTCTAGCATATTCTTCGACTGCCGTCGCGATCCCCCTGACGTCGATGCAAGTTCTTGCGCAGGTGGGGCACGAAACGACTTCCGCGTACGCGCCGCTGTACTTCCCCACCGCTTTCAATATCTCTTTCGCGGCATAGACCTCTTTTACCGGGTCGTCCGTCAGAGACACTCGCACGGTATCGCCTATCCCGTCGCATAAAAGCGAGCCGATGCCGATCGCGGATTTTATCAGCCCTTTTTCATAAATGCCGGCTTCTGTGACTCCGACGTGAAGCGGATAATCGCATTTTGAGGAAAGCAGTCTGTACGCCTTTATCGTATTTGCCACGTCTGACGATTTGACGGATATTACAATGTCGTAAAAGCCGTGTTTTTCAAGAAGCCTCACGTGTTCGAGCGCGCTTTCGCACATTGCCTGAGCAAGCGGCATACCCTCGTATTTTTTATCGAGAGAACCGCCGTTGACTCCTATTCTGATCGGTATCCCTCTTTCTTTCAGATATTTTGCAAGATATTCCACCTTGCTTTCGTCGCCTATATTGCCGGGGTTTATCCTGATTTTCGCCGCGCCCGCGTCAGCCGCTTTTACTGCGAGGCGGTAATCGAAATGTATATCCGCGACAATCGGCATCGACGTTGAAGCGACGATCTCTTTCAACGCGTCTGCGCTCTTCTCGTCCGGAACGGAACAGCGTGCGATGTCGCATCCGGCGATTTCAAGTTCCTTCAGTTGCCTGACGGTGCCGTCGACGTCGCTTGTTTTGGTATTCGTCATGGACTGGACTGCGATTTTTTCGCCTCCGCCAATGACAATATTGCCTATTTTCACCTTTCTTGTCATCTTTTCACCCGAAAAAGTGCAGCAGATCGAACGTTATCGCCATTCCGATAAGCAGGACCAGACCCACCGCATGTATCATTCCCTCTACCTTGCGGTTGAGAGGTTTTCTTCTTATGGCTTCTATTATAGCAAACACAATGCGCGATCCGTCAAGCGCCGGAAGCGGTAAAATATTCATGAACGCTATCGATATTGAAAGCACGGCTACGCCGTAAGCAACCGCGGCGAACCCGGACTGTCCCAGTTGAACGAGCGCGGAAACCGCCGTAATCGTTCCGCCCATCGTATCTTTTACCTTTGCCGCTCCGGTGAAAAGCTGACCTATCGACTTGAAGATCAGTTCGACCACGTCGCCGCAGAAATTAAAGGATCTGGCAACTGCTTCGAAATACCCAAGCTTATTCTGTCCAAAGCCGTACGTAATGCCCAGTCCCTTTTTGACCTCGGTGACAGTCTCACCGTTTTCGTCTTCGTAAGAATAGATATAATCGGTCTTATCCGCCGTGAAAGTGATCTCCTCTCCGTCTCTTATCACGGTGAATTCGTTCACGTCGCTGCCCGAGATCAGCTCGCCGAGTTTTCCCGACTCTAGCAGGCTGTAAACCGGTTTCCCGTTGACTTCAACGATCATGTCGCCTTCTTCAAAAGGCTGAACGTGACCTGCGTCTACGAGTTCGTAGGTGTCGACAATTACCGGCGCAGCCTCGCCGTAAGCCATAAAGAAAACGTTGAGGATTATCAACGCGCTGACGAAGTTGAAAAACACTCCCGAAGCAAGCACGATTATGCGTTTCCATACGGGATGAGAATTAAAGCTGTCGGGCGAAGACGCCTCTTCGTCCTCTCCTTCGAACGCGCAGAATCCTCCGGCGGGAATACACCTGACGGAAAATACCTCGCCCGTCTGTTTATTTGTCGTTTTCTTGAATATTGCCGGACCGAAACCGATCGCAAATTCGTTGATTTTAAAACCGAGTATCTTTCCTGCGGTATAATGCCCCAGTTCGTGGACTACGATCATGAACATGAAGCAGACCATTGCGATAACGATATACCCGATCCATTTGAAGACTTCGCCTGCCGATACGCAAAGCAGAATTGCCGTCATACCCTTTCTCTCCCGATAACGTCTGAAACGTAAGTTTTGACTTTTTCGTCGACAAGGAGCACCTCATCCAGGCAGTCGAACGTCTTTTTGTCCGCAAACCTGTCAAGCGCCCTTTTAATATAGTATGGGATATCGTAAAATTTTATTTGTCTTTTTGCAAACCTGTCCACAGCGATTTCGTTGGCGGCGTTGAGTACTGCGGTGGCGTTTCCGCCCTCATTCACGCACTCCAGCGCGATTTTGAGACATTGGAACACTTCCGTGTCAGGTCTTTCGAAATCCAGCCTGAGACCGTCGAAAGACAGCGGAGTGAAACAATGACCGCCTCTTTCCGGATAAAGCAACGCAAGCTGTATGGGGAGCCTCATGTCAGGATAACTGAGCTGAGCAATAATACTTCCGTCGTCGTATTCGATCATGGAATGGACCACGCTCTGCCTGTGGACGACGATCCCGATCCTGTCTGCGCCCACTCCGAACAGATGTGAAGCTTCTATCACTTCAAATCCCTTGTTCATCATCGTCGCGCTGTCAACGGTGACTTTTACGCCCATATTCCACGTCGGGTGTCTGAGCGCGTCGTCTATCGTAACGTTCTGAAGTTCTTCTCTCGTTTTGCCTCTGAACGCGCCGCCCGAAGCTGTCAGTATCAGCTTTTTCACTTCTTTTGCCGCGCCTGCGTTGCGGCTCAGGCACTGCCATATCGCGCTGTGCTCGCTGTCAACGGGCAAGACGTTCACGCCTTTGTTCTTCGCGGCATTCATAACGAGATCACCGCCGGCAACGAGAGTCTCCTTGTTTGCAAGCGCAATTTCACTGCCGTTTTCTATCGCGCGCAGAGTCGGCGCAAGACCGCTTATCCCGACGAGAGAATTCAGCATGCACGCGCGCTGTACGCCTGCGATCTCAAGCGGAGCGTTCTCGCCGGTGAAAAGCACGGTATCTTTGGGCAAATCGAGCTTCTTTGCCGCGTTTTCGTCTTTAACCGCAACGTATTTCGGAGAAAATTCGTTGATCTGTTTCTGAAGAAGATCTACGTTTTTGTCGCAACAAAGACCAATAACGTTTAGCTTTCCGGGATACTGTCTCACAGTATCGAGAGCCTGTGTTCCTATTGATCCGGTACTGCCGAGTATTATCAGATCTTTCATAACCTTCTCCCTAACTGATTTTATTTTGCGTCAGACGTCAGCGCAACAAGCGCGTTTTTCATTCTACGGCGTTGATTATCGCAAACGTAAGATATATCACGGGAAGCACGAAAAGTATGCTGTCCAGTCTGTCCATTATCCCGCCGTGACCGGGGAAAATCTTACCGAAATCCTTGATGCCCGCTTTCCTTTTTATCCAGCTTGCCGCCAGATCGCCCACCTCGCTGACGACAGCTCCGACAAAGCCTATCACGAGATAGACTGCAAGCGACGCGTAGAGGTTTGTCGTAAGCGCGAGCGTATGCACGTTGCTCATATTGTCGAAAACGCCGTAATAGTCGAAAAGAAGGAACACCATCGCGCTCGCCGCGACGCCTCCGACCAGACCTCCGACCGCACCTGCGATCGTCTTTTTGGGGCTGATCTCGGGGCAAAGCTTCTTTCCGCCTATCGCCATACCGGTGAAATACGCAAAAGTATCTGTAAACACGGGAATAAACAGCGCGAGCATTATGCCTATCATATCGCCGTAGTTTTCGTTTACGGGATTGTCACCGAGAGTAGTCTTGCCGTTAATCAGGAAGAATATCGACAAAAGAACTATCGGATAAAACAAGATGAACGACGTCGCAAGAAAATCCCTGAGTTCGTATTTGTGATCGAAAGTGAATATCGTCAGCGCGACCATAACGCTGAGTGCGATCACAGCAACGATTCCCGTTTCGCGCAAAAACCACAGCGCGGGATAGATCGCGACTACGGCAATGATCAGAGGGATCGCCATCGGTCTGTATTTTGCCGATCTGAAGGCGGTGAACATTTCGTACACTCCGATCGCCATGCAGATCAGGATGAGCGCGTCGACGTAAAACAGGCTGAACTGTCTGAGCCCGAAAAGCGTGCCGAGTACGACGGCGAGCAAAACTATTGCGGTTATTATTCTTTTCAGCATATTGTCTTCCTTTGCGGTCAGTCAATGCGGCGCACGTTGCCGTATCTCCTGTCCCGCTGTGAATATTCTGTCAGTATTTTGTTGAAGACCGCGGCGTCGAAATCCGGCCACAGATCGTCAACGAAAACAAGTTCGGTATAAGCCGCCTGCCATAGCATAAAATTGCTGAGGCGCTTTTCTCCGCTGCTTCTCACAATGACGTCGGGATCAGGCAAACCGCCTGTATACATACAGTCTGAAAGCGTCTGAAGATCGACTTCGCGCACGCCCGAAGCAAGTATCTTGTTGACGGCGTGAAGTATCTCGTCTCTGCCGCCGTAATTCAGCGCGATGTTGACGATCATACCCTTGTTGTCTTTTGCGGAAGCGAGAATTTTTTTCAGGGATTCGACGGTTTCCGAAGGCAACTTTGTCAGATCGCCCATGAACATGACCCTGAAACCGCGTTTCACATATTTGTCCAGATGGTTATCCGCAAATTCCTTGACCATTTTGAAAAGCGCGTCTATTTCTTCCTGGGGTCTTGTCCAGTTTTCAGTAGAAAAAGCGTAAAAAGAAACCATTTCCACGCCGGCTTTGTCACATTCGTCGACCATACGTTGAAGCGCTTTCACGCCCTCTCTGTGACCGGCTTTTCTCGGCATCAGTCTTTTTTTTGCCCATCTGCCGTTGCCGTCCATTATAAACGCAATGTGCCGCGGGATTTTGAGTTCTTGCTGCATGAAGTTTCTCCGTAACCGTTAAAATTGCATACAAGCCGACTTAAACAAGTCGGCTTGCAAAGTCCAGCGTATCGCAAGCTCAGACCGACATCAGACGGTCATGACTTCCTGCTCTTTTTCCTTGGTGCTCTTGTCCACTTCGGCAACCGCTTCAGCGAGAAGCTTGTCGATCTCCTTTTCACAGACGGACACTTCGTCTTCTGTCACAACGTTGTCTTTCTTGAGCTTCTTGACAGCGTCGTTTGCGTCGCGGCGGGCGTTTCTGAGCGCGATCTTGGTGTTCTCGCTCATGCTTCTGATCTCTTTGCACAGATCCTTTCTTCTCGCCTCCGTGAGCTCGGGGAAAATAAGGCGGATGACCTTGCCGTCGTTCTGCGGATTGATGCCGATGTTTGCTTCGTTTATAGCTTTCTCAACGGCTTTGAGCGCAGAAACGTCCCATACAGAGATCATAAGTATCCTAGCTTCGGGTATCGAAATGTTGCCCAGCTGTTTGATGGGCGTAGGAGTGCCGTAATAATCGACCGTGATCCTGTCGAGCACGTGTGCGTTCGCTCTGCCTGCCTTGAGTTTGGCATATTCGCTCTTGAGATTGGAAACGCCCTTATCAAGCCTTTCCTCGTATTTGTCGAATATCTCGAGAATTTCGATCTTTTCAGTATTTATCATAAATTATGCACCTCTTGTAATTGCTAATTGCATTATAACAAATTTCGGCGGCAAGTTCAATGTTTTTTTATAAATATTATAATTATAGACGGTTTATCCGCAATTTTTCACCGTACATGGACAAGATATCCGCCATTCTTATACATATTAATGCGTTGATGTGAAAAATGCATTAAAAAACCCGCTTTTCAGCGGGCTTTCTTGCGTCAATGAATTATCGTTCCGATTTTTTCTCCGTTCACAGCTTTGACTATGCTGTCTTTTTCGTGCAACGCAAACGCGATGATCGGGATATTGTTTTCCATGCAAAGGGATATCGCCGTGGTGTCCATAGCCTGAAGTCCTTTTTTGATCACGTCGATATAGGTGATGTCGTCGAGCTTTTTTGCGTCGGGATTCTTGCGGGGATCACTGTCGTAAACGCCGTCGACGTTCTTTGCGAGAAGCAACACTTCCGCATGTATCTCAGCCGCCCTGAGAGCCGCGCCGGTATCCGTGCTGAAATACGGATTGCCTGTGCCGCAGGCGAAGATCACCACTCTGCCTTTTTCAAAATGACGGAGCGCTTTGCGGAGAATATAAGGCTCTGCGACTCTTGTTATCGTAAGCGCAGTCTGAACTCTGGTGGGGACTCCTGCCGCTTCGAGCGCATCCTGAAGCGCAAGAGCGTTCATTGCCGTAGCAAGCATACCGATATGGTCTGCCGCACTGCGGTCCATCGACTGAGCCTGTCTGCCGCGCCAGAAGTTGCCACCGCCGACTATTATGCCGACTTCGACGCCGGACTCGGTGACTCTCTTGATCTGGTCGACGACGTAATCGACCATGGACGCGTCGATGCCGAAGCCCTTTTCTCCCGCAAGCGCTTCACCGCTCAGTTTGATTATAACTCTCTTGTAGACTGCCTGTGACATATATACCTCCGTAGTTTTTTGTAAAAAAAGGGAACGACGAAGCGTTCCCTTGAAAATTACTTGTTCGCTTTAGCTTTTGCGATCTGCTCCTCAACCTCGTTCGCGAGATTTTCTTCTTTCTTCTCAAGACCTTCGCCCATCGTGTAACGGGTAAATCTGAGAACTTTAACGCCGCCGTTGGCTTTGAGATAATCCGCAACGGATTTCTCGCCGTCTTTTACGAAAGGCTGTTCAAGCAGGCAGACTTCCTTGTAGAACTTGGATATCTTGCCGCCGACGATCTTGTCTATGATCTCGGGCTTCTTGCCTTCGTTGAGAAGCTGAGCCTTGCTGATCTCTCTTTCCTTCTCGACGACCTCTGCCGGGATCTCCGAAGAACAGATGTAAGAAGGATTGACAGCCGCGATATGAAGCGCTACGTCGTGAGCCACTTCGTCGCTTGCGCTCGCGTCGGTCTCGACCATAACGCCGATCTTGCCGCCCATGTGAATGTAGGTGCTGATCTTTCCGCCGTCGGTAACATATCTTTCAAAACGTCTGACAACGATCTTTTCGCCGATCTTTGCGACGGTCTCGTTGATGAGGTCAGAGTTAGCATCGTTGATAGCCTTAACGTCCGCGGGATTTGCGGAAGCGATGTATTTTGCTATCTTCTGAACGAATTCCTTGAACTGTTCGCCTCTTGCGACAAAGTCGGATTCGCAGTTCACTTCAACGAGAACGCTGACGTTGCCTTCGGTATAAGCGTCGACGATACCCTGGGAAGCGATCTTGCCCGCACGCTTAGCGCCGGTAGCCATACCCTTCTCACGAAGTATCTCGATAGCCTTTTCCATATCGCCGTCAGATTCGACGAGCGCCTTCTTGCAATCCATCATACCCACGCCCGTTCTTGTGCGCAGGTCCATAACGTCTTTACTGGTGAAATTCATATACTTCTCTCCTTTGATTACTCTTGGGTAGCGGGAGCAACCGCTTCTTCGCCGACGTTTTCGCTCTCAACGGCTTCTTCTGCGACAGCTTTAGCGTCCTCATCTTCCTCAACGCTGTATGCGATGCCTTCGTTCGCTTCGATGACCGCGTTTGCCATGATGCTTGCGATGAGTTTGATTGCGCGGATCGCGTCGTCGTTGCCGGGGATAACGTAATCGACCATGTCGGGATCGCAGTTGGTATCTACAAGACCGACGACGGGGATGCCCAGCTTTCTCGCTTCCTTAACTGCGATCTCTTCGTTGTTGATGTCGACAACGAACATCGCGCCCGGAAGGTTGCTCATATTCTTGATGCCGCCGAAAACTTCTTCCAGCTTTTCTTTCTCTTTTCTGAGACCTGCGACTTCTTTCTTGGGGAGAAGTTCGAACTCGCCCATGATCTCCATCTGGTTGATCTTGTTGAGACGGTCGATTCTGCTTCTCATCGTCTTGAAGTTGGTCAGCGTGCCGCCCGGCCATCTCTTGTTCATGTAATACATGCCGCAACGGACCGCTTCGTCTTTGATAGCGTCCTGAGCCTGTTTCTTGGTGCCGACGAACAGGATGGATTTGCCCTGCTTTGCGATGTCGCGGACAAAAGCGTAAGCCTTTTCAACATGCTCGACGGAGATCTGCAAGTCGATTATATAAATGTCGTTGCGCGCCGAGTAGATGTACTTAGCCATCTTGGGGTTCCATTTCTTGGTCTGGTGACCGAAGTGCACGCCTGCTTCGAGCAGGCCTTTCATTGTTACTACTGCCATTTTTATTCTCCTTTTTTCTTCCCCACGGCTTTCGCTCGGGAACTACTTTTTGCAAAGCAGGATGCCCCTTGCTGACCGAGGGTGATTTTTTAGCATTTAGAATTGTAGCATATTAAAAAATATAAAGCAAACGAAAATACGGCTGTTTTGAAAAATTTTCACTCAGCCGTATATCGCGTCCGATAAGCCTTATTATTTCTTTTTGCAATCCTTGTCGCAGACGTCGGCTTCTTCGCACTCGTCGTCGCAGCCTTCACATTCTTCGCAGTCGCCGTCACATTCTTCGCAATCGCAACCGCAACCGTCTCTGAGTTCAATGTAATCGTCAATCACGGTCTGCGCGAACTCCTTGTCTTCTACCGGCAGATAATTGCGCTCTCCGCCCTCGTTTTCCTCGATCTCGAAAACGAAAACTTCGTCTTCGCTCATATCGCCCA
>CALWKT010000019.1 GCA_944381335.1 uncultured Christensenellaceae bacterium | reverse complement strand
AGGCAAATTTTTGTTGATACAAGGCAAATGCCGCAGTTAATATAGACATATTACCAAGGCATTTAACGCAGTAGCTACGGAAAGTTGCCGCTTAAAACCTTGTTCGTATTATTCAGGTCTGGTATACGAGAGCGATCGGATTGTCTGCTCCCGAGCGCATCGCCTTTTTGATGACCTTGTGCATTATCACGAAGTATGCGATAAGCAGGAATACGTCTGCGCCGACCCACGCCGACGGACTGGAAAAGCATATTCCCGTAAATCCGAACCACTTCGCAAGGAAGATCGACGCAAGCGATCTCATCACCAGCTCCGTCGCTCCCGCAATCATCGTCAAGGCGCTTCTTCCTATGCCCTGCAAAGCGTTGCGGTACACGAATATCGCCGCGAGCGCAACGTAGAAAACGCCTTGCCAGAGCAGGAACTCCTTGCTTAGCGAAATTATTTCCTCCGACGGATCGTCCACGAACAGCATTGTCAGAGGTTTCGCGAGCGTTACGACCAGCACGAGACTGACCGCCGCGCATACCGCGCCCATTATCATACTCTGCGTGACGCCCTCTTTTATCCTTTTAAATTTGCCCGCGCCGTAATTCTGTCCCGCATAAGTCGCGACCGCCGTGCCCAGAGCCGCCATGCTCTGCTGCGCAAGGTTGTCGACCTTAGATGCCGCCGTATATGCGGTGACTATCTGCGTGCCCAGCTTGTTGAGCGCCGTCTGCTGCACCATCATGCCTATCGCGGTGATAGAATACTGAAGCGCCATCGGCACTCCTATCACGAGATGTTGCAGATAAAATAGAGGTTTGTTGACAAAGTGGCGCAATTTCACCCTGCATACCGGGAATTTTACGAACATATAGACGAAACAACCTATAGCCGACAACGCCTGCGAAAGCACCGTAGCCCAGCCCGCACCCTCGACGCCCATTCCCAATCCCAGAATGAACGCAAAGTCGAACGCGATGTTGAGCAGCGCCGCCAGTATCAGGAATACGAGCGGTGTCTTGCTGTCACCGAGCGCTCTCAGTACGGACGAAGCCAGATTGTAGAACACGCTCGCCGCCAAACCCCAGTAGATCGTCACAATGTAGTCGTAAGAAAAACCGATTATGTCCTCGGGCGTCTGCATGAGTCTGAGAAGCGGCATCGTCGTATAAACGCTGACAAAAGTCAGAACCACCGAAAGCACGGCGGAAAGAGCAACCGAACTCGCCACGCTTCTCCCTATGCCTTCTTCGTTGCCCGCGCCGCAAAACTGACTGGTCTTGACCGTGAAACCCGCCGTCAACCCCTGGACAAAACCTATGACGAGAAAAGATATCGCACCCGTCGCGCCGACTCCCGCAAGCGCAGCATCGGATATCGTATGCCCGACGATTATCGCGTCAATCATGCTGTAAAGCTGTTGAAAGACATTGCCTATGAAGATCGGCAACGTAAAAAACAAAATACTCTTGAACGGTTTGCCCACCGTCAGATCCTTATTCATCGAATAATTCCCTCTGTAATTATTCTCACAATTCCGCCCCCGCGAAATATTCCTTATCAATTGCTTTCCGGCGACATTATAATATAAATTCAGAAAATCCGTATAGTTTTTTCATCACTTTTTCAAAAATTTTTACGCGCGTCGCGCCCTTCTTGAAAGTATATTCAATAATTTTCAGAATTTATGGACAAAACGGTGCGGCTTGATATGCCCAAAAGTTTTTCGGCTCGTGTTTTTTCCTTCGCAGATCAGCAACTCGCCCTCCGCGGAAGTCTGAAAGGAAAGACAAAAGCGGAAGCATTGCCATATCATGCTTTCCGCCTGTCTTTATCCGTTTTTTCACACAAAACGAGTCCCGTTTCGTCCTTATTTTCAAAAGGGTCGCCTTGTCCCGTCCGAGCCTTTTCTTTCTCTTTCTTCTTTTCTTTCCAGCCCCTTGCGAAAGCGTCTGTCGCGCATATCGCCGTCACCGCTGCCGCAATGACTCCCATCGACGCGTTCGCGATCGCGTTTTGCGTATCGGAATTTACGGCAAGCAAGGCGGTCTGCGTCAGGGCGAGCGCCGCAACCGCGGCAGAAAGATGTATGCGTTTATAAGTGAGCCTTATCCCGTCTTTCGCCTTCGCCGCCATAATCGTGCCCGCAACGGCAGAGATGGTTTCGTAAAAAGCCGCCGTCGCTACCGCTATCGCGGGAATGATACCGAAAGCGAAAGTCGACGGCACAAAAAACGACTTCACGGCGCCCGCGCCGTAAAACAACGCCGCCAGCGCGAGAAACAACGCCGCAGAGAAACAAGCGGTTGACTTCCTTTCTTCGCCGCGGAACATACACGAGGCTTTTGCCGCCGTCATACACAAAGTATAAAAGCCTGAGACGACGACGGTAACGGACATGGTCGCCGCGCCCGCGACGAATTTCAGCAAAGCCGTCGATACGTTGGCGGCAAGCGCGCAGGCGTATCTGACGGTTTTTCTGTCGCGGAGGATTTTTTCTTCTCCTTTTTTCTTTTTTTCGTCCGCCTCTTTCATCAGAGGATTTCTTCAGAGGCGAGCAGGCTGTTGCCCTGTTCAAGGATATTGGCGAGCGCTTCTTCGCCGGAATCTATCGCGGGCGACACTTCGCGCGTTTTTCTGAGTGCTATTTTGTTGTGTATCGGGTAGTTTACAAAGCAAAGGGCTATGCCCGTAACTCCGAGAATTATTCCCGCGACAAGCCTGCCGACAGTGCTTTCCCCTGCCATTATGAGACTCATTCCCCCGCCGGCGACCAGCGTGGCGAATACGCCGAACGTATAAGAAAATATCTTCGCGCCTCTCACTTTGCTCTTTTCGAGTTCTTCGAGCGTCGCCCTCGCTTCGTCCGCCCTTTTTTCCAGCCTGACAAGCTCCGCTTTGTGGGCGATCTTGCGGTCCCTCCTGAACGTTATAACGCAACTGTCTCCGAACGTGCTTGCGGTCTCGACCGCCTCCCAGCCGAACGCCTCGGCAACGTCGATCTCTCTCGCGCGGTTTTTCGCCGCCACCGTCTTTGTCCTGTACTCGTAAGTAATAAAGTTTTTGTCCTGCATTGTCTGTTCTCCTTTCTGTAATCCTTCCCGTCAAATGCCGTATTGACATTTTTGTGAGACAAGTGTATTGTAGTATATGTGAACGGGCATTTCAAGCGGGCAAAACCGCTTTGAGACACTGCCCCGCGCCGTGTCGGCGGATTGAGACAAAAGGAGAGATCTGTATCGTGCTTTACACTCAGGGAGACTACTCGAGACACTACGTTACCGAAGCGCTTTTCAATCTGATGGAAAACGTGCCTTATAAAGACATAACAGTGTCGGACGTCGCGAAAAAAGCGGGCGTCGGCAGAGCTACTTTTTACAGATATTTCACCTGCAAAGAGGACGTGATCCGATATTTTTTCGAGCATGCGAAGTTCGAGTTTTCATCGGCGCAGATATACATACCGCGCTCCGTAAAGGATTATGAAGGGATAATAAGGCGCGTGATCGATTTTATAAAGAAATACAAACACCGTCTCCGACTGTTGATCGCTTCTCACCTCGAATATATTTATACCGACTATGTGAACGCCGCTTTTGCGTCTCTTTACAAAGACGGACAAGACGGTTTGACTCCCTACACTGCGGCAGGTTATGCGGGAGCGATAACCAACATAACTTTGCATTGGGTGAAAAACGATTGCAAGGATGACGAAGAAGTCGTTTTCAACGCGCTGTCAAAACTGTCTTTGGGCAATCCCTCCTCGATAGACTGACGTTTTTCCGTCCGCGTCCGCGATTCTCCCGATCTGTTTTTTGCTTTCGGAATGCGGTTTTTCTATGCGTGCGCGCAAGTAGAAAAGCATATCCGTGTCGCTTTTTCGCGTGCCCGAAATTTGCAAAAAAATTATAATTTTCCGCTTGATGAGGTGAACCCCAAAAGTTAGACACTTTTGGAGGTGCACATCACACGCGGGGGTTTTTCATTCTTATGCCCGCCCGTATGCGAACATTTTCCTCGGACGTTCTCTCTCTTACGCGCGGTATGCATGCCGCGTATCACGGCAATGCGCTTAAGTCTTAAGGCGCGGCTTCTTAGCGTTGTTCTAAGTTGCTTAATCGAAAAATTTTTAATTTAGTCTGCGTTATCCTGCGATGCTTACTTTAAAACATTGCGATACCGTACGCTTCCCTCCCGGGAATACTTATATAAAGTCGTCGGCTGCGACGATCGGCTTTACCTAAAATTTCAGAAAGTACGCGACTTTTGTTGATGTCTGTATTATGCCGCGGCAAAAAAAAAGCTGTCGCATAAAATAGCAAGTACGCGTGCAAGAATATATTGAAAAGGCTTTTTATTTTCAGATACGACTATTTATCTCACGATGGCACAATCCGATCTCCTGCGTTTGAAAACAAAAGTGATAAAACTGCCGAGCTTCACATATCCTTGTTAAAGGAGGTGCTTATGCAGAACGGTGAACAGACAAAAAAAGCCGTATTGCCTGCAAGCGCGCAGGTGGAATTCGGCAAAAGTATTTCGCTTAGCGGTATCACGGAGATCGTTTCATCGACAGACAAATGCTTTGTTGCGCGTGCAGGCGAAAGCGTGCTGACCGTACAGGGAGAAGGTCTCAAACCCAGGCTGATCGACGTAGAAAAAAACGCAGCTGAACTCAGCGGCAAAGTGTACGCCGTATCGCAAAGCAATCATCTTACACCCAAAGGCTTTCTCGCAAAGCTGTTCAGATGACGGACGCCGGCGCACAGTTTGCGATCCTCGCCTCTCTTTCCGCAATAGGCGCGGCTTCGGGGGGCGCACTCGCTGTCATAAACTTTGCGGACAACTGTATCGACGGACGTCCGATGTTGCGTTTTCTAGCCGAATTTGCTGTAATTTCGGGAGCGGGAGCGTTGGTCTGGCTGGTCGTGCTTACCCTGTCGGGAGGCAATTTCAGGCTGTTTTTTGCCCTGCCGACGACGGTTTTTTGCGTTATTTCTTATATATGTATTTCAAAATTTCTATCCCCCCGCTTATCCGCGGCAAAAAAAGTCATTTTACGCTTCGCAAATACCCGTATCGGTGAATTTTTAGTCAAATATATTCTAAAATAATGTATTTTTGCCGTTTTATTAATATTTTATAGAATTAGTATTTCTAATCCGTAAATTTATAATCAGATATTTTTGGCAACACGTATTCGATTATTCGCGGTTTACCGCTGATTATATCGCCATAAAAAATAACCGTTTTATACATAAAAATCGCTTTGACAACGTTATTGATGCCTTGCTCAAAATATTACGCGCGTAATATAGCACAGCAGATTTCTGCCGCACTTCGTCCGTATATGGCAGGTCTTTCCCTCTTTTCTGCCGATTTTGCCGATCATACTTATTTTGCGCGTAATTAATAAAGGCTCGGCATATCTTTGCTTTCTTGGGTTTTTCCTGCATTTTGCTTTGTTTATCGGCGTTTCGCGGCAAAATGCGGCTTTTCCTCTTTTTTTGCGTTTTTTCTGAGGAATACGCTTGTTTTGAAAAGAATCGGCGCCGTTTCGCCCTTTTCGTGCTCTTTTCCTCTGTTTCCGCCCTCTTTTCCTCTGCTTGTCGCGCTTTGCGGCTGTTTTGCTCTCTTTTCCTTTGCCTCTCATTCTTTTTGCCGATTTCCTGTTGAATTGTCGGCATTGTGCGCGATTATGCGTATTTTACTCTTTTTAGAGCTTTTCTCCTTTGTTTTCCTCTGCAAAGCGGTTTTTCGCAGATATTCGTTCTTTCCCCTTTTAGTTTCGGCTATATGCAATGCAACACGGGTTTTTCAGGTTTATCCGAGGTCTTTTCCCTTTTACGGCACGCTTTTCCTCTTTCGACCGATTTTTGCGTTTCTCAGCGTATTTTCCTCGCCTTCCGACGTCTTGCCTGTTCTTTTCGCTGTTCTTGCGGATACGGCGCGCTTATCGCGGTTTTACGGCTTATCCCGCGCTATTTTGCAGTCCTTGCGGCGTCTTGTTCCTTTTCTCTTTATTTTCGGCGTATCTCCGCAGTTTTGCGCATTTTTCCGATCGCCGGCATTTATCAGACCTTTTCACCGCATAAATCCCTCTTTCACGCGGATATCGACGCTTTTTCTTCGATACGGTCGCTTCTTTCACGATCTGCCTCGCTTTTACCGTGCACCGCTCTTTCTCATGCGGTTTTCTGCTTTCCCGGCCTTTTAGCATACGATTGCCGCAGAAAGACAGCCTCTATACCTTTTCGCGTACCGCTCTGAGCGACTCGCCTCTTTCTTTCCGACAACGAAAGAAGCTATCACACCCCTTTTCCTTTACCGACGGCGCTCTGCGCATTAAAAAAGACGGAGACCTCTCTCCGCCTTTGATTTTGCCGTATTCCGAGCCTTTCCGCCCTTTCCCAAAGAAGGACACGACCTTAGCCGCATTTTTGCGCTTATTTCGCCCGTTTCGCGCCCTTATAGCGCTTTGAAACCGTCAGCGCCTTATGTAACCCTTGTTCTTCAGGCTCGCCTCGTAACAAACCACGGTTGCCGCTACGCCTACGTTAAGGGAATCGCATTTGCCGAACATCGGTATCGACAACAACTTCACGTCTTTGTCGTACCAGCCTCGCGAAATGCCGTATCTTTCGCTTCCCATTACGAAAGCCGTCCTCTTGCCGTACGGATACTCGTAATAGCTCTTCTCCGCTCTGCTGTCCGTCAGGTAGATCTCGAAGCCGCGCTCTTTCAACGCCGCGTAACATTCGTCCGCCGAAGCGAACTCGACGATCGGAATGTTAAGCACGCTGCCCATGCTCGCCTGAAGCAGCTTGGGATGAGTCATTCTCGCCTTACGGTTGCAGATAAACACCGCGTCGACGCCCGCGCCGTCCGCGACGCGTATCATCGTACCCACGTTGCCGGGGATCTCCACACCGTCCAGAACAAGCACCACGCTCTTGTCGTCGAACGCGATATCTTTTGCGTCTGCAAGCGAAAAATAAGCTATACTCATCACGCCGTCGGGCTTTTCCCTCTCGCTGATCTTCTCGAATGTTTTCGCGCTTACGGTAAACCTCTGATCGCACCTTTCGGCAAGAGCCTCGGCGAGCTTCGCCGCCTCCTGCGTGCGCACCTTTTCGGGACAGATCACTATCGCGTGAAGCGGAGCGCCCGCGTCGACGAGCATCTTGTTGAACCAAAGCCCCTCGGCGACGTACTGGCGCGTCGGGTTGGGTTTGCTGTTTGACACAAGTCCGCGGATATGTTTGACAATCGAATGCCCGTCTCCGACGGCGTAAAACCTGTATTTTCCGACCAGCGCATCTATCGCGCGCTTAGCGCTTTCCTGTTCCGTCATTTCAACCTCCGAACCGTTAAGAGCACGCGCCGCATACATTTCCGCGCTTGCCGTGAATATCGGCAAAAAACCGCAAAAAAATCGCACCCGAGAGCTAAGTTTTCTCACGAGCGACGATACGCCGCAACGCACCTTTTTTCAAGTCAAGCATAACACATTCCCAAAGTATATTCAAGCAAATGCCGCGTTTGCCCGAGAAAGCCGCCCTGCGAAAGACCTCCTCCGAAAACGTCATCGTCACGCCCGAGCCGCGCCGAGAACGCAACCTCTCGCCCGAGACACGGCTCAGCCTTATCCCGAACAATGAAAACCTCAAAAAAATACGATTCGCTTACAACAAAAAAAACAGCCTCGGCATCAAACCGCAGAAAACGGTTTCAGATCATCGGACAGCTGTAAAAACGGCGTAAAAAACCGTTTTGTACATATCCGCAAAAACCTCGCTCAATAAAAAACGCGCCATATAGCGGTCGGCAACGGCGGCGGTCGGTAAATGCAGAAAAGACGACAATTTCGGCTTCGGCACAGAACACAAAGAAGCCTCGGCAAAAAAGAAAAAATAACAACACAAAAAATCGGGAAATACACCGCAAGATATTGCGATATTCTGAACCGGAATAACAGAAAACGACAAAAAGAACGCGTTTCGCGCCATCAAGGCAGAAAGTCCCGCCGTTTACACAAAAAAACACGCCAACGTCCGACGGCAGCATCGGGCAGAGAAGCGGCAAGACACATAAATCCGGAATACGACTTACGGCTTATACGTAAAAAAACCAGACGCATTGCACGCAGAAAAAACGAGCGCAGTCACAGAAAAAAGTCAACCGATTATCGAAAATCATCTCAATGCAAAAATGCGGAACGCGGACAAACAAAGCAAAAACAAGGCACGACAAGCAATAAGCAAGGGAAAATTTCCGAAACGATCGAAAGCACAAAAGCACGGCCAGACACGGTCTCGTCGCAAAAAAATCGCCGTCAACGAGGAGCATATACGCCATGCCGTCGTTTTCAACAACGATTGCTTATAAATGTTTCACAAAATGCGTGAAACATTAGCAAAAATTTTTTCGGTTTTGACTTTTTCAGCCGTTTTCTGTCTATATAAAAATAGCCGTTCGTTATTAAAATTGTGACGAATTTTAGAAAATTAAATTCTGTTTTATATCTATTATTTAATATTTAGCATATTATTGGCTGACTTTCGACAAAAATTGTTCCGCGTGAAACTTTTTATTTTGCCAACACGTCGAGATAAAAAAGAGTCAGGCTTTCCGACCCGAAAGCGTCTCCCGACTGCAATCCCTGCCGCGAATCCGACGAGACGGCACGGCATTGTCTCGACAAAGCCTTTCCGCGCGATCGGCGCGCATTAAAGCAACTTCGACAAATCTTTACTATGTCCGCTTCAGCCGTATTCGATGCTTTTATTACACACTCGCTCGGGGATCGGCAGCCTGCCTCGTCTCCGCCGATACAGTCGGGCAGAGCAGCGCTCGAATGTCTGCGCATATCGACCGCCCGCATTTCCGACTTTCGATACCGACGAACCGTTTACAATATCAACGCAGACATATCTACGCTTGCGACGACGTTTTATGTTTTTCTATTCGCACACGTTTTGCGGTTTCATCGCAACGGTTTGCGCAAGTCGACATAAACGCTGTAAAACAGCCGAGATTCTCGCTTTCGACTTATTAACGACGCCCTCCCGAAAATTCTGCACGTTATTCGCGGCCGACGCGCTAACCGTTCATTAAAAATCACCGTCTTACAGCGCAAGTGATTTTAAGCGCGCAGGCTTATTGCCGATCAGAAGCCCGCGCCTCAGACCTCATCCAAGACATTACGCCATTAAACCCGTTGCCGCGTAAATCAGCAAAATAAATTCCTTTTTCCGGCATTACAATCAACCGTGCCCGCAAAAGCCTTTTATTTCTTAAGGCGATCTGCAATCGCCGTTTCACTGCCGACACTCGCCGCTTTAAATGCGCGCCGCAACAGTCGATTCGCACGCGCCCTCACACACTTCAACAAAATGAATGCCGAACGGCAAAAGCGCATAGGCAGCACTCTCTAAAACGTCCGCAAAACATAAAAGACCGCGGAACAGTCCCGATACCGAAATGATTTGCAAAAAAATAAACACGGTCGAAAACAGTCCTTTCAAAAGGCATCGTTATTCACCCTTAAACGTTTCCTCGCTCGTTCCGATGTTGATAATTAACGGTTATATATTCGACATGGCGACCATAGTCGAGCAGAGCATCTGCATCTCCGCCCCAATACAAAGAACCGACGCGTCCGACGCTGCGCAGAGCACAACTAAGTCTTACCCCGTACTCCGACAACCCCGATCGCACATCCCGAAGCTTGTACTCCGTTGTTTTGCCGACAGTCACGGACACAGCGATTCCGACTTTTTACCTTTTGCAAAGGCAAGACCCGCAAAGAGCCTCGACATGACGTTCGTCATACGATAAAGCCTGTCCGCCGTTGACCGCGCCTCAGACAAGATCGCTTCAGTCCGCAGAAAAGCGTGGCGCGCGCCGACGCGACGTGCGCAAGATCGCTCAACGTCTGCTCATGTCGACAAGATCATGCGTGGCACAACGAAGCAGCTATTCGCAAAATAACACCGCAAGACCCGACAAATACCAAACCTTGACATATGATCCGAACGCAAGGGGAGTCTCGAAAATAGCTTACGCAAATGCGGTTGCAGATCTTTACGCGTCGTCTGCAAAAACACGCAATTAATACAGCAATAGCATTTCGCCATCGAACCGTATGCCCGTTGGAAATGGAGTCGCAACAAACCAACGCGCACGGAGCGCAGAGACAACTGATTGACATCAGACAAAACGCAACAATATCGCCGTGTATGCACCTCATACAAAGGCAGTTGTGCCGACGAAAGATCAAAATTAATTATTTCACAAGGAAATAGCGGCGCAAAATCTGTTTGTTTCACATGAAACTTATTGCCGTTTGACATCAGTCATCTGACGCAAACAATGTAATATCTCAACAATGGATAGTCGTCGACTCTGCATCATGCCGACGCACCAACCATTCGGCTCTCCGAAGCCGATTTTGTTTTTAAATTTTTCGCATAGCGTCTGCGACACCCTCTTAAAGACAGGCGCATACTATGTCGCGCTTCCCGCGCGACGCTTACGTTAAGGCGAAAAACAGAAAACTTGGCTGCAAATAACACAAAAAGAGCAGAGTCGCGAACGTATGGTTGCGCGCACGATCATGTATCCGTCCGCACCGACATTGCATCCGACCGATATGATATGATTTCTGTTTTCGACTGCAAAAAAGCGCCGCTTTATTCATGCTTGTATTGTTCGGACATGTAATATGCAGAATAATATCCGTTTTCGTTTGCGACGTGTATGCGTTGGCGACAGAAATACTGTTTTATCTTATGCGGCAACAAAGCGATTCTCGCGTGTTTTTTTGAGTTTTCGTCTGTGAAGTAAAAACATGCGTTGCGGCGAATAATTTCTTTTTTCTTGAGAGTTTATTAAAAACCGCGATTTTTTGTATTTTTTATCTCCGTCGTGGATAACTTATCCGCCGAAGGCGGTAATTTTTTAAAATTTTTGCGATTTTTCTACATTTTGCCCTTTTTTCCTCTTTTTGCGGCATTTCCGACGGGCATTGTGGATAACTCTGCGCGCAAAAGTGTTTCATGTGAAACTTTCCGATGTCGTTATCCACAGCAATCCCGCTTTTTTGATAAATAACGGCTTTTTTACGCGTTTCAGAATAGTACTTCCGTAATTCAGCCTTACGACTTGAGTAATTTTTCTTTTGCTTTTGCCGTACATTACCGTTTAATCCACCGCTTTTGCTCTCAGGCGACAGCTTGTTACTGCGTTTATTGTCGCAACTCTGCTTTTTTTATCGGCATCGTATCGTAAATATCGGCAAGAATGCGCTTTGACGCGGCGTTTTGCTCTTATAATCGTCACATTACTTCCTGCATGTTATGCTTTAAAGACCGTTTTGCCTGCTTTGACCTACTTTTCAGATAAACCCGACACGACTCCGTATCGTTTCGTTTATAAAGACTTTCATCAAGAATGCTGACTCTGATTGTCTTTTGTTGCAAAACAACTACCGAGCTGTATCTCTATCTGATAAAATTATTTATTTTACTTGTTTTGTGATCATTTGCCCTTCTTGCGAAATTTTTTGCCTGTTTTTCCGCTTTTCGGAGTTGTTTTTGTCAGGAAACTAACAGTTTGCCGTATTTTCCGTCAGAGCGGTGCTGAACCGACTGTTTTTCGCTATTTTTTAAGATTTTATAAATAATTTCGCGCAATTTCTCAACCCGACGTTATCTCCCGATCGCTCTTGCAGGCTTTTTTGTTTTGCATCTGCTCTGCGGCTAGGGCTATTTCGCACCATGCCATAATATATTACCAATAGTGTTGCGCAAAATCTTGTGTCCGCCTTCTGTATATATCTAATTGTTATAATTTTTCTGTTGACAAGGGACATTTGTGTATTATATAATCTGATTACCGACGAGCCTGTACGTCTTTACGGTATCACTGCACATTTATAATGCGACCTCGCTTTCTGCACCGCTTTCTCGGTTGCACAGCCGTATTTATGCAAACAGCGATTCAGGTAACGTCGTAATCTTTTCGACAAAACCGTTTCTGCCTTTTGACGGATATTTGTTCCCCTCTTAAAGTATACCAGACCTGAATAATACGAACCAGCCCTGAGGCGCCCGCGTGGCGGGAACAGTGATCGCTGTCGCGTATCATTGCCCGCTTAACAATGCGAAGCTGTTTTTATTTTACGCCATAGGTTTCCGAAACACTCACTAAAAATCATTGCCTGCAGTAGCGTGCAGTTTTAAGCCGTATTTATTACCCTAACTGAGTTGCATAATGCGAAGCCTTTCAATGCACCCGTCACACGGGCAAGGCATTTAACACAGTAGCTACGGAAAGTTGCCGCTTAAAACCTTGTTCGTATTATTCAGGTCTGGTATAGAAAACAAGCGCTTTGTCACGCAGTTGTTTTTCCGTGCCCGTGTTCATTACAAAAGTTTTATTCGTTAATATGCCTCACGGAAAAAGCACTTTTTTGACCCTGTACATGACGGACTCTATCA
>CALWKT010000018.1 GCA_944381335.1 uncultured Christensenellaceae bacterium | reverse complement strand
TCTTTGCCGGTGATATTCTTGACAGCTTCTACGACAGCGGGGATCCTGGTGGAACCGCCTACGAGGATTACCTTGGAAATGTCCGCATTGGTAAGACCCGCGTCCGCCATAGCCTTCTTCATCGGGGCGATCGTTCTCGTAACGAGGTCGCTGGTGAGAGCGTCGAACTTAGCTCTCGAAAGATCCATATCTATATGCTTGGGTCCTTCGGGGCTCATAGCGATGAACGGCAGGTTGATATTGGTGTTCATAACGCCGGAAAGCTCTATCTTCGCCTTTTCTGCCGCTTCCTTTATTCTCTGCAAGGTGGGAGCGTCTGTGATCTTTATGCCCTCTTTCTTCTCGAACTCCTGCAAAATGTAGTCCATTATGCGCTTATCGAAATCGTCGCCGCCCAGCATGGTGTCGCCGTTGGTCGCGAGAACTTCGAAAACGCCGTCCTCTATTTCGAGGATAGAAACGTCGAACGTACCGCCGCCGAGGTCGTAGATAAGAACTTTCTGTCCTTTGTTCTCGCCCTTGTCGAGACCGTATGCGAGAGCCGCCGCGGTAGGCTCGTTGATAATTCTGAGAACTTCGAGACCCGCGATCTTACCTGCGTCCTTGGTAGCCTGTCTCTGGCTGTCGGTGAAGTATGCGGGAACGGTGATGACCGCCTGCGTTACCTTTTCGCCGAGGTAATCTTCAGCGTCGGATTTAAGTTTAGTGAGGATCATAGCGCTGATCTCCTGAGGAGAATAGCTCTTATCGTCTATCTTAACTTTGTAATCGCTGCCCATATGTCTCTTTATAGAACTGACGGTACGGCTCGCATTCGCGACCGCCTGTCTCTTTGCAACCTGACCTACGAGTCTCTCGCCGTTCTTAGCGAAGCCGACAACGGACGGGGTCGTCCTTGCGCCTTCCTTGTTGGCGATAACGGTAGCTTCGCCGCCTTCCATAACGGCTACGCACGAGTTGGTAGTACCGAGGTCGATGCCGATTATTTTTGCCATAATAATATACTCCTTTGATTGATTTTTGTATTATTGTCCCACAACGACCAGCGGGTGACGCAGCACCTTGCCGTTGCGGATATAACCTTTTTTGAGAACCTGAACGACTTTGCCCGCGTTTTCGGGGTCGTCCTTGTTCATGACCGCTTCGTGAATATTGGGATCGAACTCTTTGCCGAGAGCGTCTATCTCTTCTACGCCGAACTTTGCAAGCGCGTCGAGGAAGGCTTTCTTTACCAGTTCGAGTCCCTGTCTGAACGATTCGTCTTTCTGAGAAAGTATCGCCATTTCGAGGTTGTCGAGAGTGGGAAGTATTCCTTCAATCGCATCTGCAACGCCCTCGTCGTACATGACTTTAGCGGTATCGCGGTTGCGCTTCTTGTAGTTTTCGAAATCCGCCTGCAATCTGACGTATTTGGAAAACAGCTCTGCGTATGCCGCGTCCTGAGCGGGCTGAGCCTCTTCCTTTACGATCTCTTCGACGGGAATTTCTTTTTTACTCTCTTCGCCGAGCGCTTCTTTTACGGTTTCAGCCGCTTCTTCGAGGGTTTCTTTTTCAACCTCTTTATTTTCTTTTTTTTGCTTTTTGCTCTTTTTTTCAGCCATTATCGTTGTCTCCGCCATCGTCCAGCGCGCCGCCCAATCTGCGGAGCACGGACATAACTTTTTTATAATCCATTCTCTGAGGTCCGATGACGCCTACGTGTCCGACCTCCTTGCCGTCTATCGTGTATTTCGCGGTGACGAGAGCCATGTTCTTAAGGTCTTCAGACTCTTCGTCGCCTATCTTTACGTCGAACTCCACGTTGCCGTCGCCTTTCACCAGGTCGTGCAGTTTCTCCTTTTTGGAGATTATCGAAACGAAGCTTCTCACGTTGTCCACGTCTCGCGATTCAGGATATTCGAATATCTTGTCCTCGCCTTCGAGGTAAAGCTGACTTTCGCGGCTCGTCCTGTATTCTTCTATCATTTCGACCACGTGCCTGAAAAGCGCTCTGTACGCCTGGAAGCTTCTCTCCATCGGCTCTTCGTAATGCTGTATCTCAGCGATATTCTTGCCTGCGAAAGTAGAGTTGAGAAGTTTTCCCGCTATCTCTATATATCCGCCGTCCGCTCCCTCAGGAAGCCCGACCATCTTGTCTTTGAGCACTCCGCTGTCCGTTATTATGACTACGAGAGCGTTGCCGTCCAGAAGATCGACGAGTTTTACCTCTTTCACGACCACCTTTTCAGTACCCGAAAATACCATGAGCGAGGTATAGTTGGTCGCGTCGCTGACTACCTTAGCCGTATTTCTCACCAGCTCTTCGACAGAACCGAAATTCTTATCGAACCTCTCCTGCATTATCTCAACGTCGCCGCAATCTTCGTCCATCATGCAATCGACGTAAAATCTATATGCCTTAGAGGACGGAACTCTTCCGCTGCTGACATGAGGCTGTACGAGATACCCCAGTTCTTCGAGGGTCGCCAGTTCGCTTCTTATCGTGGCGGAGGAAACTTCAGGCATATATTTAGATTGTATCGCTGAAGAAGAGATAGGCTGAGGATCGCTTATATAGCTGTCCACGAGCGCTTTCAATACTCTCTTTTTGCGGTCTGACAATCTGTCGTCCATTCTTTCCTCCCTGCGCTTAAAGCGTTTGGCAATCAAATCGCGCAACTGTTAGCAATCGCACTCCTTGACTGCTAAATCTAATTATACCCCATTATATGCAAATGTCAACACTTTAATGACAACTTTTAAAAATTTGACGCAAATTATATATTTCGCTACAATCGCGCGCGTTAAAGGATTCGGGACTTATTCAAATCGGCAGTCATAAAGATAAAAAATACCGCGGTCGTCCGCGGTACAGGTTTTTATATATTTATCATAATCTGAATTTTATACTGAGAACTGTTTTTTATTTCTCGGCGGCATTATCGTCGTCCGCTTCTTCCGTTTCAATCGCTTCCGAAGCGTTCTTCCCCGACTTTACCGCCAGTTTGCGCCGCTTGTTGCGCCTGTCTATGATATCGAGAACCGCGCAGACGGCGAATATCGCGAGAAGCGCCGCCGGGATTATCGCGAAATACCACAGATTGCCGACTTCGGGACTCGCTTCCTCCTGCTCAGCGTAAACTACCGTGAAATAGTCGAGGTTTATTATATCGTCGTTGGACGAAGGAACGAGCCTTATCCTGTGCTTGCCGGGACTTGCGAAATCGATCGAGAATACGTTGCAATTATAAAGCGTCGTCGGATTGTTGAGCTCAACCGCGCCGTACTGCTTGCCGTCCACATATATCTGCATACTGCCGTATACCTCGCCTTTGGCGCAATATACCGACAGCGCGCTGCCGTAGAAATTGAATTCTATCGCCGCGTCGTCGCCGTAGCTTTCAAGTATCCAGCCGTTGACGCTTATGCCGCCCGTCTTGTACTGCCATTTGCCCTGGTACAACACGCGGCTGCTGTTAGACGGAACTATCGTGGCGAGTTTATCGTATACGCCGCAATAGATATCTTTTATGACGCTATTGAACGGCTGAGAGGACGTGAAAGTGAGCTTCACGTATTTAACGCCGACCGACTTGCAGAAATCCTTATCTATGTTTCTGTAAACGGTGCCGCTTCCGCACTCAACGTAGTTTTCCCCGTCAAGGCTGTACGAAAGCGTGTATTCCACCCCGCTGAGCCCCGTCTTTATCAGGATATAATCGGTTTCTACGATTTCATCAAATTCGAAAACGTAAGTATGATAAAGCGCTTCTTTCGACGTGAAAGAGGTGTCCTCGTTACCGTCGGTCGCCGCCGCGACGTCAGAGCCTTTTTCCGCCGCAGGGTATTCCGTCAACGTCGCGCCGAGATCTTCGTAATGCTTTCTGTCCTCTCTGCTTACGCCGAAGTTTTCGGGCGTGATCGCGGGCGCATCGTATTCAGCGATATCTTCTCTGTCGAAAGGATAGTAAACGAGATAAGAGTCGTCGATATCGCGTATGACACCCTCTCCTTTCTTCTCTATGCCGAGGGACGCGTAAGAGTTGCCCTTCGTAGCAAGGATATAGACGTCGTAATAATACGAAACGCCTTCCTGCAGCTCGATCTCATAGCACAAAAGATCGGTATATTCGCTGACCGTGAGCGTATTTTCAAACATTGTGAACATATACTCGGGAACGCCGAAATCCACGCGGGTCATACCCTTGCTTCTCACATAAATAACGTAAGTCGCGGTCTCTTCCACCTGAATCACGCCCTTATTGACGCTGAACGTGTAAACGCCGTCGTCGACCTCTACGTTCTGCGGTATCTCTGCTTTAAATACCGCTCTTTCGTCCGCAAGATAGGCATCGCCCTTTTCGGAGTATTCCTTGACAGCGCTCTTCATATCGCGCCAGGGAACGTTCTCGTAGCGCGTGAATACGGATACCGCGATATTACAGGTCAGCCTGCCTCTCAGCACCACTGTCTGTCCGTCTGCTTCGTATTCGAGGGTGATATCCTGAGAGATAACGTCGTCGGACGGCTTATATCTGTATAGTCCGTCTTCGTCGGGGAGCCACTCTTTATCGCCGATAAGCACCTTTTTCAAATTCACCGAACTTGCCGTAGATATCACTGCGTTGCGGAAATCGAAAGTCGTATTTTCGCCCGAATTGACGGTAATGCCCGTCTTGTCCTGCGCCGCTGCGACGCCCGTAGCAAAAACGCTCTGAACGGGCACGTAGGGCGTAAGCTCGCCTTCAGCCGCCGCGGTTTCGGTGCCGAAAACCGCCTCAAAATACGGCGAAAGATCTATATCGTCCCCTGCGAACGAATCGCAGAAATATTGAGCGAGAGTAACGCCCGAAAGGTCTGAGCCCTCTTCGGGAAAAAGATATGAGACAGCCGTCCCGACCACCTTTTCTTCTCCGAAAGAGTGTATCAGATTTACGTAAGCGGCGAGATCGCCGTAAGCGTTAAGATCTCCCGTAAGGCTCAGTCTCAGGCAATCGTAAGCATTGTTTATCCAGTATTCGCTCGAACTTTCCTCGTCGAGAACGCTGTCTGTAAGCGTTACGAAAGCGCCCGCAGCGACGATCTCTGCGACCGCAGCGGAAGAAGAGCCCGTCGCTCCCGCATAAGCGGTTTTTCCCTTGCTGAACGCAAGCACGATCTGCCATATCTGCCCGCGGGTAAGCGCGTCGCTGTCTATGATCTTGTCCGCGTAAGAAACGGGCACGTATAAGGCGTCTTTCTTAACGTCGTAATAAGGAGCGGATACCGAAGCGGTCACGAATACGTCAGTGGTAGTCAGCTTGTCCGCGGCAAAATCGCCGATCAGATATTTGTCGACGTATTCGCAAAGCGAACGCCACCAGGTCGCGGCTTCTTCGATATCAGTCGACGCGTAGAGATATTCAGAAGGCAGATAAAGCCTTATGTTGGCAGCGTCTACCACGGCATAGCCTATACTGTTTTCCCACTCTGCCACCCTGTCCAGTCCGAGTCTGTAATAAGAAGCGGCAATGCCGCCCGATACGGTCATATTCCAGAAATCGTCGCCGTAGCAGTTGCCCAGGTTCACGTCCAGAAGTCCCGATACCGTGGGAACGAAAGAGAACGTAGAACTGTTTATGGCAACTGTGTATGCCGCCGAAGAATACCTGCCCACGGTCGCAGTTATGCTGCCGTCGGCTTTATCCTCAGGAACGGTAAGGGTTATCTTCTCTCCCTTTACCACGTAAACGCCGGTAAAATGCCAACCTTCTAAGCGGGTATCGAAATATATCGACTTTACCACTCGCGGTACGTCCGTATAATAAGTCGGAGTAGTATCGGGCGTGACGATACCCACCATGCTTATACCGTCGCCGTATTTGCCGACGACGGTCTCCTGATAATAGGTTACGTCGTCTTTCGTATCGCACGCAGCAAACACGAATACGCACGCAATTATCAAAGTTAAGACCAAGACCGCTTTCTTCATATATTTTATTATATATTATCATTCAGTAAAAAACAATTATTTTGTCCTCGATTTGCACGCGCGTTTGACAATGCGCCCGCGCGGGAATTATAATAAAGCTATTATGGAAATCATCAGGATAAACGACCCCGCGCTCCTTAGAGAGGTAGCCTTACTCGCGAAAGAGATATGGCGCGAGTGTTACGCGGGAATAATCACGGATAAGCAGATCGACTATATGGTAAGTAATTTTCAGAGCGAAAAGGCTATGCTTGAGCTGTACGACGGCGGCGCGGAATTTTACGCGCTGACTGAAGACGGCGTTATGCGCGGATATATCGAGCTGGAAAAGGAAGAAGACGCCCTCTTTTTGTCAAAGCTTTATCTTCACTTCTCTCTGCGCGGAAAAGGCAACGGCTCAAAGGCGCTTTCGTTCGTAAAAGCGCGCGCAAAAGAACTGGGCTATAAATCCGCATATCTCCACGTAAACAAATACAATGAACGCGCGATAAAAGCGTATTCCGCGAACGGTTTCGTGACCGAACGCACGCTTGACACGGAGATCGGAGACGGCTTCGTTATGGAAGATTACATCATGCGCGCAAAAGCGGAATAAACGCATAAAAAATTCAAAACCGCCCGCCGTCCGCTTTTCGCTTCTCTATGACGGGGAAACCGCAAAACAAAACCGCCGCCCTTCCGGACGGCGGATATTTTTTACCGATCTGTTTATCCCGAATATGTCAGGTCAAGAAGTCCCGCATTGCCGTCCGTACGGCGGTAAACCACGTTGACTTTGCCCGTCTTTTCGTTCAGGAAAATGTAGAAGTCGTGATCGACAAGCTCCATTTCCTCAAGCGCTTCTTCAATGCTGATCTTCTTCAGATCGAGAGTCTTGGTCCTGACAAGTTCGCGCTTTTTATCCTGCGCGGGCTGCGGCTCGTAGATGCTCGCCTCGTCGATCGCGGTCTGCTTGATCTTCTTGCCGAGTTTGGTGCGGTGCTTTCTGATCTGTCCCTCGATCTTGGGAAGCGCGATGTCGATGTTGTTGTACATGTTGTCGGATACGACCTCGCTCCTGACCATGTTGCCGCCGAAAAAGATGGTGATCTCCATTGCGTATTTATCTTGGCCCACTTCTCTGAGAGTCACGACCGCTTTCGCGTCGTCTTCAAAATATCGGGAAAACTTTTCCATTTTCTTCTCGATGATCTCTCTCAGTCTGTCGCTGACACGATAATTTCTCGCATTGATTTCTATACGCATAATTTGCCTCCTTCGCCCCTGCGTACTCGCATAGAGCTTTTCCTTGTCAATATTATAACATACAAAAAAATCAAATAAAAGATGCTTTTTGAAATTTGTACATCTTTTTGACAAAAATTTTGTTTGGAGACGGATATGCCGCGAAGTTCTCATACAAAATACCGTTTTTTGTATAAATATACGAAAAAGAAGCCCCTTGAGGCTTCTTTTCATTCTGATCGCAAATCACTTTTCGCTTTTGCACGGCAGCGAGATCGTCACCGTTGTTCCCTCTCCTTCTTCGCTGGATATATTCAGCAATCCTCCGTACAACGCCACGACGTGCTTTACGATGGACAGCCCCAGCCCGGTGCCTCCGGTCTGTTTTGAACGACTCTTGTCTACCCTGTAAAACCTTTCGCAGACGTACGGCAGGTGTTCTTTGGCTATGCCTATGCCCCCGTCCTTTACGACGACGGTCGCCATTCCGTCCTTTTCAGAAAGCGTTACGTCAACGAATCCTCCGCGCTTGTTGTAATGGACCGCATTGCCGATGACATTGTTAAGACATTCGTACATATTGTGTTCGTCGCCCTCCGCAAAAGCCGTGCCCTGAGTCCTGACCGTCAGTTCTTTTCCAGCTATTTCGTCTTTATACGACAGGAAACTTTCCGAAACGACGTCCGCAAGGTTTACGCGTTCTTTTCTGCCTTCAGCCTCTTTTGACTCCAGTTTGCTTATATAAAGCATATCCATGACGATATTGTGCAGTCTGACGCTTTCTGTGTGTATGCGCTTGAGATACTTGTAATCCGGAGAGCTTTCGTCGCTTCTTGAAAGCAGGACTTCGCTCAGCCCCTGCACCGAAGTGAGCGGCGTTTTAAGTTCGTGAGAAGCGTTGGCAAAAAATACGCTTTTCTGTTTTGCCAGTTCTTTTTCTTTGGTAACGTCGCTTATGAGTATGACCCCCATGTCGTCTTCGCCGCCGAGCTTGAGAGTGAAAACGTTTATCACAAGATCCCTGCCTTTGTAGACGTAAGGAAAAGTCTCGTTGTCTCCGCTTTCAAGGATGCCTTTCAGCTTTGAATACAACGCTTCGTCGTCTATCATATTGATAAGATTCGCCCCGGTCTTTGCCTCTCCGGTCAGTCGCTGAGCCACGCCGTTTCTTAGCGCGACGTTTAAATTCCCGTCCACGACGATAAGCCCCTGAGTCATATTGTAGACCACGCTGTCAAGTTTCGCCTTTTCTCTCCTGAGCGTTTCGTAATTTTCTTTCAGAGAAGAAGCAAGCACGTTGAGTTCGCTGATTATCGAAAAATCCAGAGCGTCAGAGGTCTCGCACGGACGGACGGAATAATCTCCGCTGTTTGTACTCCGCAGATCGTCTCTCAGCTGTATCAGCCTGCGTTCCACCTTTTCTGAAAGATTTTTCGCAAGCACGTACGAAAGCACGAACGCCACCGCCAGCGCTATCGCGACATACGCGAGTCCTGCTCCTCCGAAAGACCATATATCCGCCGCGCTTTCAGCCACTCTGACGACGATTTTCCCTTCAGCGCCGTCAACAGCCAGGGCATAATAATACATATCTTTCCCCAGCGTTTCCGAATATCTTTTGACAACTTCGGGCTCGCCGCGAAGCGCCGCGACCACCTCTTCTCTCTCCGAGTGATCGTCCATATTTTCGCTGTCGTCCTTTCCGCTGTCAAACAAAACTTTTCCTTCTTCGTCGATCACGGTTACCCTTGTGTTGCCGAAATCGGAAATGCTCCCGATCGCGGACAAACCGTCTTCAGCCAGATCAGCGAACATACGCGCGTCCGTCACCACGTCGCGTTTGATCTTCTCAGCCTGAATGAAGTAATATATCGCAACGCCTGAAAAAAACACTACGAGCGCGGTAACGAGCGAAATTATAAAACTCTGAAAGATGATCTTCTTTTTCATTGTTCCACCGTGTACCCTACGCCGCGTACCGTGCGTATAACGTTGGGAGCTCCCGCCTGTGCGAGCTTGAGCCTGATCTCTGCGATATGCATATCCAGAGCGCGGGTCTCTCCCATGAAATTTTCTCCCCACACTTCGTTGAACAGTTCCTCTCTGGGCACCGTCCTTCCGCTTGCAGACAAAAGATACTCCATCAGCCTGAACTCCTTGAGCGTCAGCCTCAGATCTTCTTTTTTATAAAATATCCTGAAATTGTTCCTGTCGATCTCAAAATCGCCGTGCGTCTTCACGAAAAGCCTTGCCCTCCTCAGGCACGCCTTTACCCTGGCAAGAAGTTCCATGACCGAAAACGGTTTCGCCATATAGTCGTCGGCGCCCTTATTGAGTCCTTTGACAAAACTCATCTCGTCGGACTTCGCCGACACGACGATCACCGGGATGCGTTCGTCTTTGGCGCGGATCTCGCTGATTATCGCGTATCCGTCCATGTCAGGCAACATGATGTCCACGATCACCAGCGCGGGTCTGCGCTGACCGAGGGCTTGAAAAAAATCTTTTCCGTTGCCGAAAATGCGCGTTTCGTAAAGCCCGTCGAACGCGCTTTCGTATACGTCCTGCACTCCTTCGTCGTCTTCAATAACGTAAATCAGATCGTTCATTGATGTTTGCTGTGTATTCCCGTGTTTCCGAATTCCGCCCACTCGCAGATGTTGACGGCGTGATCACCGATACGCTCATAGTATTTTGCTATCATCAGCAATTCAGCCGCTTCACCGGCAAAAGCCGGATTTTGCATTATCTTTTTTACTATTTCCGAACATGCCATGTCGAACAAACCGTCCATCTCGTCGTCGAGCGCCTGCGTCTCAACGGCGAGAGAATTGTCTTCGTTTATCAGAGAATTGACGGAATCTCTCACCATTACCAGCGAAAGCTCAGCCATTCTGATCAGCGTTTTTTCTTCCACTCCCTCTGAAAACGCGGCGATTATCCCGGCTATGTCAGCCGCCTGGTCGCCGATCCTCTCAACGTCCGTGATCGCCTTCAACATGCAGGATATCTCTCTGAAATCCCTTGCGAAAGGCTGATTCCTGAGCAGAAGCCTCATGCAGCCGTTTTCTATGTCGGCTTCTTCTTCGTCGACAAGTTTGTCTCTGTTCACTATATCCGCAGCCGCAACTCTGTCAGGCTTTTCAAGAAGCGCGTTGACAGACGCAAGCATGCCTTCGACCGTCCTGCACATCTTGGCAAAATCGGTTTTCAGTTTGTTCAGTCTGCTTTCAAGACCGTTTTCCATCGTCCACCTCGTATTGTATCATTTTTGATGTGTCTGAAGCAAGCCGGATGAAGCCTCATCCGAATCTTCCCGTAATATATCTTTCCGTCTTCTCTTTTTCGGGATTTGAAAAGATCTTTTCCGTCGTGCCGTACTCTATTAGTTCTCCGAGAAGGAAAAAGCCGGTCTTATCCGATATCCTTGCCGCCTGCTGCATATTGTGCGTCACTATTATCACTGTGACTTTTTCCTTGAGTTCTGCAAGAAGATCTTCTATCTTTCCTGTGGATATCGGGTCAAGGGCGCTGGTCGGTTCGTCCATCAGCAATATTCCGGGACGCATTGAAAGCGCGCGGGCTATGCACAGCCTTTGCTGCTGACCTCCCGACAACGCAAGCGCGGATTTGTCAAGTCTGTCTTTCAGCTCGTCCCACATCGCCGCGCGTTTCAGGCTGTCTTCGACGATCGCGGCGAGAAGCGCCTTGTCCTTTATACCGTACAGCCGGGGTCCGTAAGTGATATTGTCGTATATGCTGAGCGGAAAGGGGTTGGGCTTCTGAAACACCATTCCCACGTTCTTTCTCAGCGTTTGCAGATTTGTATCCGCGGCGTATATATCCCTGCCGCCTATCTCTATCTTTCCTTCTATCCTGCAGCCCTCTACAAGATCGTTCATTCTGTTGAAACATTTGAGCAGGGTGGATTTACCGCAGCCGGACGGTCCTATAAACGCGGTTATCTCCCCGCTCATAACGTCCATATTTATGTCTTTCAGCGCCTGAAACGACCCGTAATGCAGATTGACGTCTCTGACTTTTACCGCGGTCTCCGTGATCCCGAACTCGCAAACTTCGTTATTCTTCAACTCTTTTTCTCCTTTTTTCTGTCTATCGCGAATACAAGCGCGTTTATTATCACAACTATCACTATCAGTACGAGCGCAGTTGCGTAAGCTTCGTTCATATAAAGCCCCTCGCTTGCGAACATGTACATCATGACCGCAAAACTGCTGCCCGGCGACATTATGCTTTTAGGCATATTCTTGACGGATCCGGCGGTCAGAAGCAATGCCGCGGATTCGCTCACGATACGCCCGATACACAGCACCGTCGCGGTAAGTATGCCTTTCAACGCGCAAGGCAGAACTATCTTTACTATCGTATGAAGCTTGCCTGCGCCGAGCGCGTAACTTGCTTCTCTGTAAGACGCCGGCACGTTGATCAGACTTTCCTCGACAGCCCTGACCACGGTGGGCAATATCATAACCGAAAGCGTGAGTCCGCCTGAAAGCAGACTGTAACCAAGTCCCAGAGCGTCGTTGAAAACGATCACGCCGAACAATCCGAAAACTATGCTGGGTATGCCCGAAAGCGTATCAGTGAACAGCCTTATCGTTTTTACGATCCTGCTCCCCTTTTTCGCATATTCGACCAGATATATCGCCGCGCATATCCCCACCGGAAGCGCAATTGCCAGCGCAATGCCTATCAGCGCTCCCGTGCTTACGAACGCGGGCGCAAGGGAGTTTTTACCCGCTCCGCTTTTGCCGAACAGAAAATTCAAAAATCCGATCTCAGTGAACGCAAGCGTTCCCTTTACGACGATAAAGCCGATAAGGTAAGCGATCGCCCCCGTCATGATCAGAGTTCCTGCGGTACAAAGCACGCGCAGAAACACGTAATACCCCGTCTTTTTTACATACTTTGCGTTGCCGGCGTCCGTTGCTGCCGCCGTTTTTTTTCTGCCGAACGCGGCGGTAACTCCGACTGAAAATCTCTTCAGCCCCGTCCGCACGTTTTTTGAAAACGCTTCTGCTCCGTCTGCGCAACGGTTATAGGCTTTCGCAATAGCCGTCCTTATTTTTACCGACGTTTTCAACGCATTGTTTTCTACGGCGTTTTCTTCAGGAACAGGCAACGCGAAACGGAATTTTTTTCTTTCTTCTCCCTTCTTTTTGTCTTTTACGACGTACAATGCCGCGTTGAGTATCAGGATGAAAACCAGCAGAACGAATCCGGTCGCGACCAGCGCGCTTCTGTGCACTCCGGATGCGTACGACATGTCCATCACGATATTTCCGGTGAGCGTCATGAAACCGTCGAACAGTCCTCCCGGGAAACTGACTGTGTTGCCTGCAACCATTATTACCGCCATCGTCTCGCCGACGGCGCGACCGATCCCGAGCCCGAGCGCAGTCATGACGCCTTGCCTTGCCGACGGCACCATCACCTTGAATACGCTCTGTTCCTTTGTCAGTCCGAGCGCCAGCGCGCCCTCGTAATAACTCCCTGGGACCGCGACAAAGGCGTCCTTAGCCAGACTTGCCACGGTCGGCAATATCATGATGCCCAGTACGAGCGAAACCGAGAGAAGACCCGTGCCGTTGCCGTTGGGACTGATTTCGGCAAGCGCAGGCACGATCTGCTTCAGCCCGAAATAGCCGTATATGACGCTGGGGATACCGGCAAGAACGCTCACGAGCTGTATCAGAGGCTTCTTGAGCTTCGCAGGACAAAAATACACTATATATACCGCAACCGCCACTCCCAGGCTTCCGCCCGTCAGAAGTGCGCCGCCGGTTGCCAGCGTCGACCCGACGATCATCGGAAGTATTCCGAATTTTTCAGAAGCCGGTCCGTCGTAAGACGGCGCCCATGACGTGCCGAACAGAAAATTTCCCACTCCCGTCTCTCTGAAAGCCGGAATCCCGGCGTACAGAAGATACCCTATGATCGCCGCCACCGAAATTACGGCGAAGCACGCCGCCAAAGCGAATATTGCCTTGGCGACGCCCTCTTTAAGGTTGGAAGAATTATGAATTTTTTTCATACCGTCAGACTATGCAACCATATTCGGCAATTATCTTCTTTCCTTCTTCGCTCTGGACGAAGTCAAGGAATCTCTGCGCCGCATCACTGAGTTCTGCTCCCTTTTTAATTGCCAGGACAAAGGGTCTCTGGAGTTTGTACTCTCCCGATTTGATGTTCTCGACCGTAGCCGCTACGCCGTCAAGCGAAACCGCTTTCACTCTTTCGTTGAGCGAACCGAGCGATATATAGCCCATTACGTTTTTTGCGCCGGCAACTCTTTCGATCACGCTTCCTGTCTGATCCTGAGTTTCGCCTTTCAACTCTTTGAGTTCTTTCAGGCTGTCGCCGTTTTCGTTCTTGATCAGTTCGTTGAAACCGTCTCTCGTTCCGCTTCCGTTACTGCGGTTTACGGGAGTGTTCACGCTTCCGATCGCAGTGCCGTTCGCATACAGACCGTATACCTGAGCGCTGGTTACGTTTGTCAGTTCGCAGTCTTTGTTTACGATGATCGCTATGCCGTCCTTGCATATTTCAACGGATTCGAGCGTCTCAAGCTCCTCGTCTTTGAGCGCCCTGGACGACATGCCTATGTCGCACGCGCCTTTCTGAGCGTCGGCAATACCTTGAGACGAACCCGATCCGGTGATCTGGATCGTTACGTCCTGGTTCTTTGCTTCAAATGCTTCCGCAAGCTTTTCCATGAGCGGAGTCACGGAAGTGGATCCCGTGATCATAACTTCCTGAGCGTTTGAAGCGCCGCATCCGGCAAACGCAAACGCACCCAGCGTCGCGACAGTCACGCATACCGCCGCAAGAATAATCAACTTTCTGAATTTCATATTGTTACCTCCTTTTGTTCTGCCATGAGTTTAACAGAAATCCGCGGGAGCAACCACCGCAAAACGGTCAGCGTTCTGTAAGTTTTTTGTAAGCGCGTTTCGCAATATATAACAATACGCCCGGCTCATCCGGAACGAACCGGTTTTAAAACAGAACGAGCTTGAAAGCATGAAAAAAGAAGCCCCTGAAGGCTTCTTGTTATCCGGGTTAAACATATTCAGCCGAGCACGACGTCAAGGACCATCATCACGACAAAACCCACCATGACGCCCCATGTGCCGAGATGAGGATAATCTGAAAGCTTTGCGTCCGGGATAAGGTCCTCTGCGACGACAAATATCATCGCGCCTGCCGCAAAAGCGAGAAGCCACGGCTGAAGCACGCTTACGAAAGCCGCCAGGTAAAACCCGAGAAACGCGAAAATAGGCTCAACGATGCCGCTGAAAGAACCGAGAAGAAACGCCTTGTGTTTGCTTCCGGTGAGATTTTTCATCGGAAGCGCGACAGATGCGCCTTCAGGAAAATTCTGAAGACCGAGACCGATCGCAAGTCCAAGCGCGGAAAGATATGCCGACTGCTCGCCGAGCGACGCCGCCGCGCCGAACGCGACGCCCGCCGCTATGCCTTCGGGGATATTGTGTATCGTGACCGCAAGGAAAAGTTTGGTCGTCTTCTGGAAGTTGCTGTGATGCCCTTCCTCTTTATCCGTTCCGAAGTGGAAGTGCGGAATGACTTTATCAAGAAGCACCAGAAATAGTCCGCCGACTATAAATCCCACCGCCGCGGGAAGCACCGAAAGGTACTTGTTGTCGAAGATCTCCATTGCGCCTTCTATCGACGGCAAAAGCAGAGACCATATCGTCGCCGCGATCATGACGCCGGCGGCAAAACCGAGAAAAAGCGTGTTCAGTTTGGGAGATATCTCCCCCTTGAACAGATAGACGGTTGCCGAACCCGCGCACGTAAACAGAAATATCAAAGAAAAACCGAGTGCCACTATACCGGCATTGCTCATTTTCACACCTCAATTCTCATAATCGAATATATTATACTATACGTGCGAAAAATGCGTATAATTTTTTTGCCGGTTTGACAAAAAAGTTTTATCGCGTCTGCGCGCCGTGACCGCGCCTCTCCGTCTAAGTAAAACGAAACCGTAAAGAACCGTAAAAAAGCAAAAGACGGCGACGGATATTTCCGTCGCCGCCCGTCGTTTATCCGGTCTTCTTAGTTCAGCCTATACGTCAGGCATTGCCGTTCCCGTCGTCGCCGGGTTTGTCCCCGGCTCCGGCTTCCGGCGACGGCACGTCCGCCTGAACTTCAGTTGTTTCCGGCTCGGTTCCGCTCTTCTCAGCCGGAGTGAACGTCAGCTTTTCACCGTCGAAATCCACCTTCACGAAGTCGCCCTCCTTGATCGCCTTGGTCAGGATCTTTTCGCTGAGTTCGTCCTCGATCATCTTCTGGATCGCCCTTCTGAGCGGTCTTGCGCCGTACTCCACGTTGCTTCCTTCCTTGACGATATACTCCTTCGCCTTGTCGCTGACTTCGAGAGTGATGCCGGTGGGCTCAAGACGCTTGCTGAGCTGACCGAGCAGCATGTCTACGATCTTGCCCATGTCTTCTTCTGTGAGAGAACGGAATATGATCGTATCGTCGATACGGTTGAGGAATTCGGGACGGAATTTCTTTCTGAGCGCCTCCATCTGTCTTTCCTTCATATCCTCGTACTTCTTCTCCTCGTCCTTACTGCCGAAGCCGAGCCTTGAAGCCTTTATCTCTCCCGCGCCCACGTTGGACGTCATGATCACGATGGTATTCTTGAAGTTGACCGTTCTGCCGTGAGAATCAGTCAGTCTGCCGTCGTCCAGTATCTGCAGGAGGATGTTGAACACGTCGGGATGCGCCTTTTCTATTTCGTCGAAAAGCACTACCGAATACGGCTTTCTCCTGACCTTTTCAGTCAGCTGTCCGCCCTCGTCGTAACCGACGTAGCCGGGCGCCGAACCGATCAGCTTGGAGACGTTCTCCTTTTCCATATACTCGGACATATCTATGCGGATCAGCATGTTTTCGTCGCCGAACATCGCCTCAGCGAGCGCTTTGCACAGTTCGGTCTTACCGACGCCGGTGGGTCCCAGGAATATGAACGAACCGGTGGGTCTCTTGGGATCCTTTATGCCCGCTCTGGCGCGCCTTACCGCCTTTGCGACCGCGCTGATCGCCTCTTCCTGACCTATGACTCTCTTTCTCAGGATGTCTTCCATCCTGAGCAGTCTTTCCGCTTCGCTTTCGGTCAGCTTGACGACGGGGATCGAAGTCCATGTTGCCACGACGTTGGCTATATCGTCAGCCGTCACGGTCAGTTCTTCTTTTCCGCGGTTACTCATCCACGCTTCCTTAGCCTTGAGAATCTCCTCGTGTATCTTCTTCTTTTCTTTCTGGATCTTCGCCGCGCCTTCGTAATCCTCTCTCGAAGCGCACGCTTTCTCTTCTATTGCGAGTTTCGCCTCTTTTTCTTCGAGTTCTCTGACGTCTTTGGGCAGAGTGAAAGAACCTGTCTTTTTCTTTGAAGAAGCCTCGTCGATCAGATCTATGGCTTTATCGGGGAGATATCTGTCGTTGATGTATCTGTCGGACATTTCCGCCGCCGCTTCGAGCGCTTCGTCGGTGATCCTGACGCCGTGATGCGCTTCGTACTTTTCGCGTATGCCTTTGAGGATAGTCACGGTGTCCTCCACGCTGGGCGGATCCACGGTGATGGGCTGGAATCTTCTTTCGAGCGCGCTGTCCTTTTCTATGAACTTGCGGTACTCCTCGATCGTGGTCGCGCCGACGGTCTGCATTTCGCCTCTCGCCAGCATAGGTTTGAGGATGTTCGCCGCGTCCATCGCGCCGTCTTTTGTGTCTCCTGCGCCGACGATCATATGGATCTCGTCGATAAATACGATTATGTTGCCGTTGCTCTTGATGTCGTTGATCACGTTCTTGAGCTTTTCTTCAAACTCGCCGCGGTATTTGCTGCCTGCGACGAGACTGGTTATGTCAAGCGCGTAAACCGTCTTGTTTTTCAGAGTTTCGGGCACTTCGCCTTTTACGATCGCCTGCGCAAGTCCTTCGACTATCGCGCTTTTACCGACGCCCGGTTCGCCGATCAGCACAGGGTTGTTCTTGGTACGCCTCGAAAGTATCTGGATTATCCTCTCGATCTCCTTGCTTCTGCCTATGATCGGGTCAAGTTTGCCCTGAGCCGCCTTTTCGGTCAGGTCGACTCCGTATTTGCGCAGACTTTCAGGAAGTTTGCGCGTCTTTGCGCCCGAAGGCTTGGATCCGAAAGAATCCTCTTCTCTGTCTTCCGAGCCGTCCTGCTGATCTGAAATCACGTTCGCAACGTCTCCGCGCAGAAGCGACTGTGCCGCCGCGTTCTTTATGCTGTCTTCGTCGGCGAGCATCGCAAGCGCTCTTACCGCAACGCTGTCCGGCTCGGCAAACATCGCGTAAAGAAGCGCGTCCGAGCTGATCTCGCTCTGTCCCATAGATCCGGCAATGCTCTTGGCATATCTGAAAATGGACTGAACGCGGTTGCTGAGTTCGACGTTGCTGGTCGTTGCGCCCGTAGGCTGGACCAACCCTTGCAATGTCTTTTCGTTGATCCCGCGCGATCTGAGTATCGCCGCCGCGCGGCATTCCTTTGCCGTAACCATACCCATCAGCAGATGCTCTGTGCCGAGAAGTCCTCCCGACGTCGCCGCATACTGCTGAGCGTTTACTATAACCTGTTTACATTCCTGAGAAAAATTACTCATATCCTACCTCCTTTATTTCTCCAAAAACTTTCTGCCGAGCGCCGCACGCGCTTTGTCCCTGTCGCGCGGCTGCAATACCTTCGCCGCAAGCATACACAGCATTGCCGGCTGAGAAAGCGTGAGTAATTTGTTTATTTTGGACATATCTCTGTCTATATACCCCAGCGCCACGCCGAGTTTGACGTACCCGAGCAGCTCCGAAAATTCCGCAGAATCTATCAGATAGCAGTTCGTAAGCACGCCGAATGCGCGCATGATCTTGTCCTGAAGTTCTACTCCGAGCGTTTTCTTGAGGTTTTCTCTCTCCTTGCGCTCTATTTCAATTATGCTTCCCACCGTCTTTTTGACGAGTTTTATTATGTCTTCTTCGCTCTTTCCGACCGTAGCCTGATTGGATATCTGATACATGAAGCCCTGAGCCTCGCTGCCTTCTCCGTACACGCCCCTCGTCGTGAAATCAAGCTTCTGAAGTTCGTTTATCAGAGAATTCATCTTCTTGCTTATCGTAAGCGCGGGAAGGAATAGCATCACCGAAGCCCGCATCGCCGCGCCTAGATTGGTCGGGCATGCCGTCAGATATCCCAGCCTGGGATCGAACGCGATATCCAGTTTTTCAGATATCTTCCTGTCCACTCTCACAAGCTTTTCGTACGCCCCGTCGAGATCGAAGCCCTCTGTGATGCACTGTTCTCTTATGTGGTCTTCTTCGTTTATCATAACGGCTACGTCCTCGTCCTTGTTGACAGCCAGCGCGCCGAAATTCACGTTCTTGACCAGATCGTTGCTGATCAAGTGTTTTTCGACGTATGACTGCGCGAGAAGACTGTCAATGTCGCACATCTTATAGAATTTGGTCTCGAAAAGTTCGTCGCAGGCTTCCTTGACCCCTTTCATCAGCACCGAGTAGATCTCTTCCTGACCGCTCAGCCTTTTGGGAAAAGGCAAACCTTTGATATTCCTTGCCAGACGGATCCTGGTGGATACGACTACGTCGTCCGTTTCTCTGCCCATTGTCAGCCCCTCCTTTTGAGTTCTTCTATCTGTTTCTTGTAAGCGAGCGCTCCGTCGTAATCCTCGCGCGCCGCCGCGTCTTTCATCTTGCGTTCAAGTTCTTCGATCTGCTCCGCAACGCTCTTTTCTCTCTTCTTTTCAGACGGATTGCTCAGCGTGACGTCCGCACCCGAAAGCCCTTTGTAACCGGAAGGGGTCCTCCCTTTGTGAGCGGTGCCGCCCAGTTTGGAAACGAATTCGGAAGCAAGATCGGAAAAAGTCCTGTAACACTGATCGCAACCGAACGTGTAGGTTTCCCTGATCTGCCTTTCAGTCATTCCGCAGTTGGGGCAGGCGCGCTCTTTGCTGCGTGGTCTCTCGTCTTCGTCGTAAGGCATGCCCATTATCGACGAGAACAGACCGTTTACGCCGTTCATGAAAATGTCCTCGAGCATATCCGTGCCCTGTAGCTGCGCCGCACATTCCGCGCACAACTCCCTTTCTATCACCTTGCCGTTGATGCTGTTCTTTATAAATACCGTGGCGGGTCTTTTTCCGCAGACCTGACACATGTGAAGTTTTCCGCTGTCGTAACTCATGTCATTACCTCCTGATAAGCGCGATGAGAATTTCTCTGAATACGTTTTTCCTGAGATTCTCCACCGCTACCGACTGAAGCGCCCTGTCGCTCAAAGCGCTTTTTATTATCTCCGCTTCTTTATGCGTGACGATCTCCTCTCTTTCCAGCCTGTCCACCACGTCTGCCGCCTTGTTGTAAGTCAGCTCTTCAATGCCGTCCAACTCCTTGACAAGCGCCGGGAGCAGATCTTCCTTGTCCTGAGAAAGTCTGACGAGCATTATGAACCCTCCTCCGCCTCTCCTGGACTCGATGTAATAACCTCTGTCCACTCCGAAACGCGTGGTCAGCACGTAATTTATCTGGCTGGGCGACACGTTGAAATAATGAGCAAGTTCGTTTCTCGAAAGCTGAACGCTGTCGTCACCGTCGTCGAAGAAAGACAATATGAACTTTTCTATGCTGTCCGATATGTTCGCCATAACGCCTCCTTCGGGCTTGCGCCCTTTTTCCGCATCGTGCGGTTCTGCACGGTCTCCGAAAGTTTGACTTTCTTTGACCTTTCGACTAAATTATATCACGAACTTTTACATTGTCAATAGTTTTTTGCAAATTTTTTCAAGAAATTCCGACGAGAGATCAAGCTGTGCGAAAAGAATGACCATATCGTATTTTCATGTTTCAGCGCGTGTTGTCACCATCCTTTGCCGACTGCTCTTTTTGCACCGTACTGCCGGCGACCGCAAACGCTGTCTCTGTAAAAAATAACGGACCCCGCGATGTGCGTGATCCGTTTATATTCCTTTTACGCCCGATATCAAAAATCTTTCGAAAGATCCTTTATATATTCCGTCAGACCGTCTTTGAGAGTCTTGTCTCTCAGCGCGTACTCGATAGTCGCCTTTATAAAGCCCAGCTTGTCTCCGACGTCGTAACGTCTGCCTTCGAGCGCGTAAGCGTAAACGCCCGTGCTCTTTGCCATCATCTCTATCGCGTCGGTAAGATATATCTCGCCGTTTACCGCGGGCTTGCACTTCTTGATCAGGTCGAAGATGTCGGGCGTGAGCACGTATCTGCCTATGTTCGCCAGATTTGAGGGCGCTGTGCCCGGATTGGGCTTTTCAACCAGTTCAAGCACCTGGGCGTATCTGCCTTTGACCTGACCGGGGCGAACTATGCCGTACTTGCTCGTCTCGCTGTCAGGCACTTCCTGGCATGCGATGACTGACTTGCCTGTCGTTTCGTATGCGTCGATCAGCTGCTTCAGACAAGGCTTTTCGGGATTGTAAACGATGTCGTCGCCGTACATTACCGCAAACGGTTCTCCCGAAACGAACGCCTCTGCTTCAAGCACGGCGCTGCCGCTGCCGTTCATCTCCTTTTGTCTGACGTAGTGTATATGCGCAAGATCGGTGATGTCTCTGACCATCTTGAGGTATGCGTCCTTGTGCTCTCTTTCGAGGATCTGTTCAAGCTCCACGGCTTTGTCGAAATGATCCTCGATGCACTTTTTGTTTTTACCTATTATGATCAATATCTCGGTAATTCCGCTCTTTACCGCTTCTTCTACCACATACTGCAACGTTGGGGTGTCTACTATCGGGAGCATTTCCTTGGGTATCGCCTTTGTTGCCGGCAGAAACCTGGTGCCGAAACCTGCGGCGGGAATGACTGCTTTTCTGATTTTCTTCATAAATTTTCCTTATCGGCGCGGTCAGCGCATGGTATTCTTTTTCTTTACTATACTATATTTTATGCCGTTTGTAAATATATTGACAGACTTTTTATACTGCGCGCACGAACCGACGGCGCGTGAACGGCATGCTCCCCGTCTTCTCGCAGGGATAATCCGGCGCGTATATTTGCGCGCGTAATGCGGATAAATGCGGTTTATTGCCGCATTTGTTCCGACTTTCAGACTCCATGAATTATTTTGTGCAGTTTAAAAAAAAGAACGCGGCGCCCTCAAATAGTCTGAAACCTTTTCCGCGTAAAGCAAATCTTAAACCGATCGCCGCATTTTAAAGCGTATTCTCTGATCTGTGACCGTTTATTTCAAAGCCGAGTTCTTTCATCATCCTGAGATCTTCTGAAACGTCCACTCCCTTCGTGGTCAGGAAGTCTCCGGTTATAGCCGCGTTCGCTCCGCCTGAAAACAGTTTTCTCCCTCTGTCAGGAAGTTCACGCCTGCCTGCGGCGGGTCTGATGTAGACGTCGGGCAACAGAAATCTGAATATCGCGACGGTGCGCCTTATCTCGTCGTAAGACAGAGGCTTTGCATTTGCGAGCGGCGTGCCTTCGATCGGACTGAGCACGTTGACCGGCACGGAAAAAACCCCTTCCTCTCGCAGTTCGAGAGCAAGCCTGATCCTGTCGTTCATACTCTCGCCGGCACCGATTATACCTCCGCTGCATACTTTGAATCCCAGCTTTTCAGCCGCGCGCACAGTCGCCAGTTTTTCCGCGTGGGTGTGCGTTGTGCAAAGTTTCGGAAAAAATCCGGCGCACGCTTCGAGGTTGTTGTGTATGCGCGTCACTCCGCTCTCCTTGAGCGTTTTGAGCTGATCTTCGCTTATAAGCCCGTGAGAGGCGCACCTCTCGACGCTCCCCGATCCGTACGCGGCATATATCTCCGCCATCGCGCGTATCTCCTTTTCGCTCAGCGCGCGCCCGGCAGTGACCGCGCTCAGCGCGTTCAGCCCGTTTTTGCACGCCTCGCGATAGGCTTTGCCGTATTCTTCACCCGTTATCAGCTCCCCTTTTTCCTTGCAACCGTACTTTGCCGCCTGTCCGCAGAAGGCGCAGTCCTCTCCGCATCCGCCCTTTTTCGCGTTGACTATACTGCACAGATCGAAAGAATTTTTCATAAACCTCTTTCTTATTTCGTCTGCCGCCGAGCACAGCGCGCCGAGGGGTACGTATTTCAGACGTCTCGCCTCTTTTTCAGTCAGTTTTCCGCCGCCGAGCACCTTGCACTTGCTCGCGTAAAGATCGCTTATCCTGAGCATCTGCCGGGGATCGTTTTTATACAACAGAGGCAGAACGCGCTTTGCCACGACCGCCGAAACCAGGCACCATATAAAATCCATCGGCAAAAATACAAGGCACAGATTGACCAGGATATATCCCGCGTCCTGAGGCTTGCCGAAATAGAATTTCATCAGCAGCGCAAAGTATGCCATGCCTGCCGCGTATACGACGATAAGATTCACGATCCCCGCCGCGATAAGACGAGGATAAGAATATCTGCCCTTAGAACATATCAGTGCGGCTGTCACGGCTCCGACGGCAAAGCCGATCAGGTAGCCGAACGTGGGCTGAAAAACGTACCCTATGCCGCCGCCGTTAGTAAACAGCGGGACTCCGGCAAGCCCAAGCACCAGATAGAGCGCGAGCGAAAGCGCGCCGTATTTCACACCGAGAAGTATGCCCGCCAGATTGGTGAACAGAAACTGCATCGTGAACGGCACCGTCAAAATCGGTATCCGAATGAACGCGCCGATGGTTATCAGCGCGGTGAACATCGCGGTAAGCGTGAGTTTTTTCAGTCTTTCTTTCGATTGTGCGCGTAATCCTGCCATATCCTTTCTCCGCAGACCATCATAGCATACTTACGCCATATTGTAAACTTATTTCGATATATTGGTTTACAATTGCCGGAATATTTTTTGCGATCTGCTCTTTTAAAGCGGAGCAAGATCATAGTAAAACGTCAGGACAATTATAGCTTTACCTGATTTTACTTTCAAGAAAATCATCTACTCCCAGGTCAGACATTCGTTGACTTCTGTCTGAGAAAACCGTCTGCCGGATACCCGGCGTAACGACTTCTTCGCCTCGCGTTGTTTCGGTCGCAATAATACAAGCCGACTTACTTTTTAAAAGGCTGAAACTCTGTTTCCTCCAGACCGTCGCAGATCACGGCGTTCTTCATCACGGAAGCGGAAAGAATTGAGCCGTAGCCGTATTTTTTGCGTATTTTGTCAAGCGCGGTCCCCAGGGAGTGCCCCTCTTCTTCCTCGCTGTCAAACAGACTGAGCTGTCTCTGTTCTTTCTCCGTGGACAGATCGAACACTCCGACCGATACCGCCCTGACCGGAAGGTCTTTTCCGTACGCATAGATCTGATCTATCAGACCCAGCGCGCAGTCGCTCAGCCGCAATGCGCTGTCCGTGGACGGCATGGCGCTCTGTTTTCCGACGTGAGAAAGGTCTTTGAAGCGCAGTCCTACACCTATGCCTTTGCCGAAAAAGCCGTGTTTTCTCATTCTCGTCGCCACCATTTCGCAAAGGGCTACAACGACGGCGGAAAGCTGTTCTTTCGTCGTCACGTCAACGGGAAGCGTGGTGGAATTGCCCACGCTCTTGGGCACGTATTTTTCATAGCTGTACCTGACCTCCTCGTCCTCGATGCCGTTGGCGCAATCGTGCAATTTTGCACCGTTTATTCCGAGCAGTTTCTGCAACACTTCTACGTCCGTGTTCGCGAGATCGCCTATCGTCATTATGCCGATCCTGCGCAGTTTTTCCGCAGTCTTGCTGCCTATCATCAAAAGGTCGCCGCAGTCTAGCTTCCATACCGTATCCTTGTAATTTTCAGGAGTTATCACGGTGGTCGCGTCCGGTTTTTTCATATCGCTGCCCAATTTAGCGAACACTTTGGTGAACGAAACGCCGACAGATATCGTTATACCTATTTCTTTTTTTATCCTCTCTCTCAACGTTTCCGCAATAGCCTTGCCGTCTCCGAAAAGGCGTTTCGACCCGGTGACGTCCAGCCAGCATTCGTCGACGCCGAAAGGCTGAACGCGGTCTGTATACTGAGAATATATATCAAAAATGCGGTTGCTGAACTCAACGTAAGTGTCGAAATGTGGCGGCACGCATACGAGATCGGGACACTTCTGCTTTGCCTGCCAGATTGTCTCCCCCGTTTTTACCCCCATCTTTTTTGCCGCCTGATTTTTTGCAAGTATTATACCGTGCCGCTTTTCCGGATTTCCCGAAACGGCAACGAATTTATCCCTCAGAGCCGGGTTCAGATGGCACTCCACCGAAGCGTAAAAATTGTTGGCGTCGCAATGCAATATCGTTTTCATATCTATATGATACAATATATATTACAAAATTGCAAACATATGTTCGTATTTTTGCACGGCAATAATTTCCATATAAATCCTTTTAACTTAAAAGTTTAAATTCCGCGTCTGTTATATGCTGATTTCAGTCTCCTGCCCGCTAAATACTTATTCAGCGGCTTTTAGCCTCTTTATATTCACTTTTCTGTTATATACGATATACAGCTTTTGCAGACAGACGGGCTCCGTGCACGTTATTGTCGCATTAAAAAGACCGCTACCCTTCCGGATAGCGGTCGTATTTTTTGATTCAGATCTGTCTATCAGTTCTCCTGAATATATCTGGTGCCGTCTGCGTTGGTCTTCTTGACTCTCGGGTTCAGGATGTTAGCCTGAGCTGCCGCAAGTCTTGCGATCGGAACGCGGAAGGGCGAGCAGGACACGTAGGTGAGACCGATGTTGTGGCAGAATTCGATGGTCGACGGATCGCCGCCGTGTTCTCCGCATATACCCATCTTTATATTGGGTCTGGTCTTCTTGCCGCCTGTGATAGCTATCTGCATGAGTCTGCTAAAAATTCAACTGTTTTGCAAACACCGATCATACTGCTTACCGCGTTTATATCTTTTATCATACGCAAATTAAGCGTATTATTTTTAAAGTCTTTTTCTTCTGTTTATCATCTGTCCTTTATAAAAGACTGTCATACCGCATTTGAAGAACGCCTGCTATACCAGACCAGAATAATACGAACAAGGTTTAAAGCGGCAAATTTACGTAGCTACTGTGTTAAATGCCTTGTCCCCGTGTGACGGGGA
>CALWKT010000017.1 GCA_944381335.1 uncultured Christensenellaceae bacterium | reverse complement strand
GTACGATATGAATATAAGCGGTTACAACGTTGACGCGGTCAACAAACTCCGTCTGTGGACGGCAAAAGCTCCCGTCGATTTCGACATGCAGCTTTTTGCTCAGGGCGAATACGTCAAGTCCCTTGAAAACAAGGCGCTTGCGGAGAGCATCACCAAGGTGCTTTATCCTGCCGACCACCACACTGAAGGAAAGATGCTCAGACTCAAACAGCAATATTTCTTCGTTTCCGCATCGATACAATCGATATTCAAGACGCATCTGAGAGACTACGGCACGCTCGATTCTCTCCCCGACAAAGTTGCGATCCACATCAACGATACGCACCCGACCCTTTGCATACCCGAACTTATGAGACTTCTTCTCGACGAGTACGGATACAGCTGGGAAAAGGCGTGGGACATCGTGACGAGGACGATTTCGTATACCAATCACACCGTCATGGCAGAAGCGCTCGAAAAATGGCCGGAGAACCTGTTCAGGCAGCTCCTGCCGCGTATATATCAGATCATCGGCGAGATCAACCAGAGATTCTGCAACAAGCTGTGGGAGTTCTATCCCAACGACTGGAACAAGGTCGCTTACAACGCGATTCTCTCTCACAATCAGATCAAGATGGCGAACCTCTGCCTTGCCGCGTCGCATACGGTCAACGGCGTTTCAGAACTCCACAGCGAGATCCTGAAGAACGACGTATTCAACGATTATTACAAGATGAATCCGACCGTTTTCACCAACGTCACCAACGGCATCACTTACCGCAGATGGCTGTGCCAGGCAAACCCCAGACTTTCGTCTTTCATCACTGAACTTATCGGCGATTCTTTCCTCAAGGACGCAGACGAGCTCAAGAAACTCGAACAGTTCAAGGGCAAAAGAGACGTGCTGGACAGGTGGCTTGAAATAAAGCGTGAGAACAAGGTGGATTTCTCCAATTACGTCAAAGAGACGACGGGAGTGTCCATTGATCCGGATTCGATCTTCGACGTCCAGGTCAAGCGTCTGCACGAGTACAAGAGGCAGCTCCTCAACGCGTTGCACATTCTCGACCTTTACTACAAGATCAAGAGCAACCCCGGCATTCAGATGAACCCGAGAACGTTTATCTTCGGTGCAAAGGCGGCGTCCAGTTACTATATGGCAAAACAGATAATACGTCTCATCTATTCGCTCGGCACTCTGATAAACAACGATCCCGAGGTCAACGACAAGATAAAGGTGATATTCCTTGAAAATTACCGCGTGACTCTCGCAGAAAAGATCATGCCCGCTTCCGACGTTTCGGAGCAGATATCTATCGCAGGCAAGGAGGCTTCGGGTACCGGCAACATGAAGTTCATGATCAACGGCGCGGTCACGATAGGCACGATGGACGGCGCAAATATCGAGATACACGAGAGAGTGGGAGACGAGAACATCTTCATCTTCGGACTTCTCGCCAGCGAGATTGAAGAACTTTGCAGAAACGGTTACGAGCCGACCAGATATTACAACAACAACGCGCGTATCAAGGCGGTCATCGACGGTCTCAGACACGGCATTGCCGGCGTGAATTTCGGTGAGATTGCCGATAGTCTGACGGTGGGCGGCGGCGGAAATGCAGATCACTACAAAGTGCTTGCCGACTTCCAGTCTTACTGCGACGCGCACGACAGGCTTGACAGGGCTTACAGCGACAGGGAGAGATGGGGCAGGATGTCTCTTATGAACACCGCAAACGCAGGATTCTTCTCCTCGGACAGAAGCGTTAAGGAATACGCGACAAGGATCTGGAACCTCAAACCGGTAAAGGAAAGCAAAAGCGTTAAATAATAATGCAATTTCGTTTTGACAGCCGCTCGAAGGACTGCAAACGCCCTTTCGGCGCAGTCAAGGAAGGCTCCAAATTAGATTTTACGGCATACGCGCAGGACGGCGTTTTCATAAACTGCTTCGTCCTTGCGTTGACCGACGACGCCACGGGATGCGTGACCCGTTATCAGCTTGAGTACAAAGGCAAGACTGAGGACGGGACAAACAGCGTTTTCGGCGTCAGGATCACGGCTCCCAAGGCGGGGCTTTATTGGTATAAATTTGAAATATTCAGCGAAGAGGGAATGACCGAATATGTCAATCCCCGCACAAAAGGTAGCTTTCAGCTCACGGTTTTTTCAAGCGATTACGAAACTCCAATGCGCTTTAAAGGCGGAGTGATCTATCACATTTTCGTCGACAGGTTCTGCAAGGGCAACGACAAGGGCGTGGATACGTCCACTCATTCCGTTTACAAGAACTGGAACGATCCTCTCACGCTCAGAGACGCTGACGGCGTATACCGCGCCAACGATTTTTACGGCGGAAATTTTCAGGGCATAATAGACAAGCTGGATTATCTTAAAAGCCTCGGGGTGACGTTGATATATCTTTCTCCGATCTTCAGGTCTTCGTCAAATCACCGTTACGACACGGGCGATTATATGGTCCTTGACCCACTTCTCGGCAATGAAGAAAAGTTCAGGGAGCTGATAGAAAAGGCGAAACGCAAAGGCATTTACATAATGCTCGACGGCGTTTTCAACCATACCGGAGCGGACAGCAGATATTTCAACAAGTTCGGCTCGTACGACAGCCTGGGCGCATATCAGTCAAAACAGTCCCCGTATTACCGTTGGTACGATTTCGTCAGATACCCGGACGAGTACCGTTGCTGGTGGGGAGTGACCGTATGCCCGACGGTGAACAAAAAGGCGGAAGGTTACCGCAAGCTGATATTCGGGAAAGACGGCGTGATAGACAAATGGTCGAGACTGGGCGTGAGCGCATGGAGACTTGACGTTGTGGACGAACTTCCTGAAGAATTTGTCGAGCAGATCCGCATTGCCGTCAAATCCGTCAGCGAAAGAAAACTGCTGATAGGAGAGGTATGGGAGGACGCTTCAAACAAGATCAGTTATTCCAGGCGCAGACATTATCTGCTGGGCAAAGAACTCGACGGCGTGATGAACTATCCGTTCAAGGATGCGATCATAAACCTTGCGAGAGGCGGCAGACCGCGCGCTTTTGTTGAAGCGGTGATGACGATAATAGAAAATTATCCCAAGAAGTCTCTCGACTGCACGATGACGTTGGTGGGATCTCACGATACGGTCAGAGTGCTGAACAGGCTCAGCGACTACAACGTGAACGGCATGGACAAGTTCGCAAAAGCCGAAGTTGTGCTTGAAGGAGAGATCCTGGCGACGGCAAAGGCGAGATTGAAGCTGGCGTCCACGCTTCAGTTCTTCCTGCCGGGAATACCTTCGATATATTACGGCGACGAATCGGGAATGCAGGGTTATGAAGATCCTCTTTGCCGCAAACCTATGAACTGGAACAACCAGGATACGGAGATACTCGGACACTACAAGAAACTCGGCGAGCTGCGCAAGAAATTCAGAAGCCAGGTGACGGGAAGTACCAGACTTTACGAATCGGGCGGTATAGTATATCTTGAGCGTCGCGCAAAAGAGAAAAAAGTCGTCGTTGCGGTAAATACCGCCGGCGCCGCAAAAGCGCTCAGCCTTAAGGCGGACGTAAAGGATCTGTTGACCGGGAATACCGTCGCGCAGGGTTCCAAACTCGCGAATAACGGCGTGATCGTTTTTGAAAGCCCGGTGAACGCGTGATCTTCTCAACGGAGCAGTCTAAAAGCAGAGACTTTTTATATTGTCAGGGCTTTTAATGCTGTGGTTTCGGTAATTTGCCGCTTAAACACTGTTTGTTATATTTATCTGAAATGAAAGAAAACCCCCTCCGGCAATGCCGTGAGAGGGTTTTTGCAATATAAAGATAGTTGTGTTATCTTACTTGAAGAAACGATCGTAAAGACCCTTGAAGCCGCAACCGTGTCTTGCTTCGTCCTTAGCCATTTCGTGAACGGTGTCGTGTACCGCGTCGTAGCCGAGTTCTTTAGCGCGTTTAGCAAGCTTCATCTTGCCGCTGCACGCGCCGTTTTCAGCTTCCATGCGCATTTTGACGTTCTTCTTGGTGTCGTTTGTCAGAACTTCGCCGAGGAGTTCAGCAAACTTAGCCGCATGTTCAGCTTCTTCAAAAGCGTATCTCTTGTAAGCTTCAGCGATCTCGGGATAGCCTTCTCTTTCTGCCTGTCTGCTCATTGCGAGGTACATGCCCACTTCCGCACATTCGCCGTTGAAGTTCTCTCTGAGACCCTGAACGACTTCTTCGTCGAGACCCTGAGCGACGCCGACTCTGTGCTCGTCAGCCCAGACCATCTCTTCAGTCATCTTGTCGAATTTGCTTGCGGGAGCGCCGCAAACGGGGCACTTTTCGGGAGCGCTGTCGCCCTCGTGAACGTAACCGCATATCGTGCATACAAACTTTGCCATAATTATAATCCTCCGATTTTATTGATTGTATTGTTTTTTATTTTTTATTATTACCCTTGTTTTGCTTTACATTCCCCGCACACTCTGAAAAAGGTGAGGGAGAAACCTTCGCTGTTGTTGTTTTTGCACTCGTTGAGAAGCGCTTCGTTGAGAGAGGGGGAGACGTGCTCGTCCCAGACCCTGCCGCATACCGGGCAGGCGCCGTGGCAATGAAGCGAAACGTCTGCGTCGTATCTGTACCTGTCCTGACCCACGGGGACCTTTATCGCTTTGCCGGACGCGACGAGCTGATCGAGATTGCGGTAGACGGTCGCCAGCCCGATATCGGGAATGATCTTTTTACATTCTCCGAATATCCAGTCCGCGCTCGGGTGATCCTTGGTGGATCTCAGCACGCTGTATACCGCCTCGCGTTGCCTTGAATAGTTCATCGCTTTTCTTGCCTCCTGAGCCTATTATATAGCATGAAAAAACGCATGTCAAGCAAAATGAGAATAATTCTCAATTTTTTTAAAAAGCTTTTTCGATAAAAAATACGGTGGGAACGGCAAGTAAATCCTCTGTGCAGATGCGATGAAAAGGGCGAAAGACTTGTGCGTTTCAGCGATGGAGAAATACTATTCTTTTAAGCAACGGAAAAGACTTGTGCGTTTCGGCAACGGAAAAATATTATTCTTTTGGCAATGAAGAAGATGTTCGGCACGGAGAAAGAGAGAGGAAGTTTTTTTGCATACAAAAAGGCGCCCTGAGGCGCCTTGAGTCCTGGCTTGTTTGTTATTTGACTTTATGATAGAGCTGTTTTGTGGAATACACAGGCTCGCTTGTCACGTCCACGCCCAGTTTTCTGAAGACCGTTTCGTCTACGGGGGAGAGGATGACGGTGGTATGCACCTGAGTGCCTCTGAGTTTTTCAAGTTGGTCCATTGCCTTCTTTGCGGTGTCGTTGGTTGCCGCGGAAATGGACAGAGCGATCAGCACTTCGTCCGTATGAAGTCTCGGGTTGCGGCTTCCGAGCACGCCCGTCTTGAGTTTCTGAATGGGTTCTACTACTACGGGCGAAAGCAGTTTTATGTCGTCGTCGATATTCGCGAGAGCTTTCAATGCGTTGAGAAGCATTGCCGCAGAACAGCCGAAAAGATCGGACGTTTTGCCCGTAATTATTCTACCGTCAGTGAGTTCTATCGCCGCGGCGGGTCCTCCGGTGCGAGCTTTAACCGCGTTTGCGGCGGGAACGGTCGCGCGGTCTTCGACTTTGAGCCCGAGTTTGTCCATGATAAGGGATATCTTGCCCGCTTCGTCTCCGCGGTCAACGCCCTTGCGTTTTGCGACAAGCGCGGCGAAGTAACGGCGGATTATCTCCTGTTTGCTAGCCTGGCAGCATACCTCGTCGTCGCATATCGCGTAGCCTGCCATGTTCACGCCCATGTCTGTCGGAGACTTATAAGGGGAATGCCCCATGAGTTTTTCGAACAGCGCGTTGAGCACGGGGAAAATTTCTATGTCTCTGTTGTAGTTGACCGCGACTTTGTTGTACTCGGCAAGGTGATAGGGGTCAATCATGTTGACGTCGTTGAGGTCTGCGGTCGCCGCTTCGTAAGCCATGTTGACGGGGTGGTTGAGCGGCAGGTTCCAGATCGGGAAGGTCTCGTATTTTGCGTAACCGGCTTTTATGCCGCGCTTGTAATCGTGATAGAGCTGAGAAAGGCAGGTCGCCATTTTGCCGCTTCCGGGACCCGGTGCGGTGATGACGATGAGTTCTCTCGATGTCTCGATATATTCGTTTTTGCCGTAACCGTCGTCGCTGACGATGAGGGGGATATTGTGAGGATATCCTTCAATGTGGTAGTGGCGGTAAACTTTTAGCCCGAGGCTTTCAAGCCTTGTCTGAAACGCTTTTGCCGGGGTGTTTTCTTCGTTGAACTGAGAGAGGACGACGCTGCCTACATAAAGATCTTTACTCCTGAAAATATCGATGAGTCTCAGGACGTCTTCGTCGTATGTGATGCCCAGGTCCGCGCGCAGTTTATTCTTCGCGATATCCTTGGAATTTATAACGATGACGATCTCTGCTTTGTCCTTGAGGGTCTGAAGCATTACGATCTTGTTGTCGGGAGCAAAACCGGGCAGGACCCTGCTTGCGTGAAAATCGTCGAACAGTTTGCCTCCGAATTCCAGGTAAAGCTTGCCGCCGAACTGCTTGATGCGTTTTGCAATGAAATCGGATTGCATGGACAGATACTTTGCGCTGTCAAAACCAGTCTTTCTCATACGTAACACCTTGAACTGAACTTTATAAACATTATATAATAACGCGCGCGAAAAATCAATACGGAGAGGTTGGCTGACGTCAAAAAAATATAAGAAAATTTTACGTCAAACAGTTGACAAAAGCACGCGCTTTTGCGTGTCGCCGCGGCAATTTGTTGTTGTGTTTGTACGCCGCGTTTGTTATAATATAGCTATGGCTGAAAAGTTGACGAAAATTGCGCTTGCGCTATGCGTGACGGTGACGGTACTCTGCGTCGTCTGCGGCTGTTCGGTGGTCGTGGACGGGGTCGACGTGACGAGCTACGTCGGCGTTCAGTACACCACGTACGATTATTTCAACACGAGTTGCTCCGTCAGTTGCTATCTTCCCGAAGAAAGGAAAAGCGAGTTTTCCGCATTGTGGGAAGGGGAGATAAAGCCGGCGGCAGCTGAAGTGGATTCGATCCTATCCGTGGACGGCGAAAAAAGCGACGTCGCGGCGTTCAACGCGGCGGGAGCAGGCGAAACTCTGGAGATAAACGAAATAACTTACGAGGCGATTCTGCTTGCAAAACAGGCATACGTCGAAACGGACGGAGCGTTCAATCCCGCGCTCGCTCTTTCGGTCGATCTTTACGGATTTTCCGCACGTTTCAACGGGAACGATTACACGCCCGAAAAGCCTTACGACAGAACCGATCCCAAGATAGAACTGCCTGACGGAAAGTACGTGAAGGCGTTTGCGGAATTGTCTGATTTTTCAAAGACGGAAATATACGAAGAAGACGGAAAGTACTTTGTCAGAAAGAGCGGGGAGGAGCGAGTCGTAGACGGCGTGACTTATACTCAGCAGCTCGATCTCAGCGGTATAGGAAAAGGCTATTGCGCAGATCTGATCTCGGAGATCATGAGAGAAAACGGCTTCGTTTTCGGTTACGTGGACGTAGGCGTGAGCAGCATGTCTCTGCTCAAAAATGCGCGCAAAGAAGCCGGCGCAGACCCGGGAGAGTGGACGGTTTCAGTCCTGTCGCCGGTAAACGCAGGGGAATATTATTTCAAGGCGTACCTTAAAGACGTCTCCCTTTCCACAAGCGGAAGTTACCAGCGGTGCTACGAGATAGGAGGCAGGCATTACAGCCATATCATAGACCCGTCCACAGGAGAGCCTTACGAAAGCGACGTGCTGACCGTGAGCGTATACGGCGAAAGCGCCGCGATGTGCGACGCGTATTCGACCGCTATGTGCGTCCTGGGCAGCGAAGGGGCGGCCCGTCTTGCGGAAAAACTGGAAGGTTACACCTATACTATCGCCGTCGCGTCAGGCAACGGATTCAGCGTCATGACGAACGCGGACGGAAAGGAAATCTAAGCGATAACGAACACGGGCAGGAGATTTTATGCGCAAGAAGACCATTGAGGACGTGAAGAACAGCAAGTATTTTACAGCGTGGGATATCGTGCCTTACGTTGTCGTGCTTGCGGTCGCGGTCGTGCTTTTGCTCGTTTTTCTTCTCCCCGGGAAAGAGCAGATGACCGGCTTTTACGTCGAGTGTGCGGGAGCGCGGGTCATGGATTACGACTTTTCAACCGACGAATTCGCAACGGATGAAGGCTTTGACGAAGAAATAGAGATAATCCCGGAAAACGGCGGTTACACAGTCAGAATTGGCACGGAAGAAGGCTACAACGTCTTTTTCGTGGACAAGGAAAAGCGCACCGTCAAGATGGTGGACGCAGATTGCAGTTTTTCTCAGGACTGCACCTATATGCCTGCAATGGAAAAGTCCGGAGACAGCATCATATGCGCGCCGCACAAGCTGAAGATCGTGGCGTTCGGAGACGAAGTTTCCTCCCCCGTCACCGGCTGAACCGGAATTGCAGGTATTGACAAAAAGACCTCCTTTCTCGAGCGTTTTTGCGCGCCACGAGGAGGGCGTTTTTATATCTTATGATGCGGTTATGCCGGGGCGTAAGTTATCATTTCGCTATTTTGTTTTGCGGATTTTTTTTGAGAAAGACTTCTTTGAGACATGTTTTGACTTCTTGATACTCGCTTTTACGGGCACGGGTTTTGCGGATGGTCGCGATGCGGCGACTTTGCTCGTGTTTTTCAGTTTGCCGCGTCTTGAAGAATCAATAGAAGACGAGTGACATTTATCGCGGTGGGTGCGCGCGTCGAAATCCGTTGAAGAGAGTGCCGTTGACGCTTTTTATGGCGCGCTTTGAGTTATATTCCGAAAAATCGTTTATTCGGGCGTTCTGAAAATTCCTCGCCTTTATTTGAGCGTGCGTTCACTTATTACTCCTTTCAATAATTATATCGACGTGCGGTAGTACTGTCAATGCGCGAGTTTTTCAGAGCAATGCGCGATCGGGCGGTTTTCCCGGAAAACGTGCGATTTAACAGGATGTAGATATTCACGATTGCGGGATCAAAGATGTGAAATTACGGTTTTATACATAAAAAATCTCTGAAACAATTTCAAGATAACCGTGCTTATACGATGAAAAAATACGTTTTTGTTATAAAAATACGCGCAAAATTTCCGCCGCATAAAAATATGTAAAAAAGTTGAAAATTCACTTGTTAAATTGTTGACAAACTCAGACGTCTTGCATATAATATAGTCAACGATTGTGAAAAAATTAACAATTGGGAACCGGCGCTTACCGTCCGGCGGCTTTTCGGAGAGGTTTCCCGAACGGGGAAAAGAGAAGAGCGACTGCGGAAATTATTTCGACGGCTTGCGCATAATAAACAAGATACAAATTTTTTTTCATAAAGGAGTTATTTGTTATGGCAGACATCGTCAACGACGAGGTTACTTTGCTGGACAAAATTGCGCGTGTAAAAGCTGCGCAGGCAAAGTATGCAACGTACACTCAGGAGCAGGTAGACAAGATTTTCTTCGCAGCGGCTATGGCGGCAAACAAAGCCAGGATCCCGCTTGCAAAACTCGCTGTCGCAGAGACCGGAATGGGCGTGGTGGAAGACAAGGTCATCAAGAACCACTATGCGTCAGAGTATATCTACAACGCTTATAGAGACGTAAAGACTTGCGGCGTTCTGGAATACGATCCCGGTTTCGGCATCACCAAGGTCGCGGAACCCGTGGGCGTTATCGCGGCTATAATCCCGACCACGAACCCGACTTCAACGGCGATTTTCAAATCCCTTCTCGCACTCAAGACAAGAAACGGATTGATCATTTCTCCGCACCCCAGAGCCAAGAAGAGCACCATCGAGGCGGCTAAGACCGTACTTGAAGCGGCGGTCAAAGCGGGCGCTCC
>CALWKT010000016.1 GCA_944381335.1 uncultured Christensenellaceae bacterium | reverse complement strand
GATGGGAATCGAACCCACACGACCAGCTTGGAAGGCTGGGATTCTACCATTGAACTACACCCGCGTGGGCGGATCTCCGTGATGCTTAGAAATTCTATCACACGGCCGCCTGAGTTGTCAACAATATCGACTTATTTTGTTGCGAAAAATTATTGTTGACTTTCTTTTTTCATCTTGCCGATGAGTTTCATGCGCTGTTCTTTGCTGAGGATGGTTTTTCTCAGGCGGATATTGAGCGGGGTGACCTCGACGAGTTCGTCGTCAGCGATGAATTCGAGGCATTGCTCGAGGCTCATTATGCGGGGAGAAACCAGCTTCAGAGCGTCTTCGCTGCCGCTGGCGCGGTTGTTGGTCAGCTGTTTTTTCTTGCAGACGTTGACAACGAGGTCGTCCTCTCTGGAGTTTTCTCCGACGATCATGCCCGCATAAACGGGGACGCCGGGTTTAAGGAATAGGGTGGAGCGTTCCTGTGCGTTGAAAAGCCCGTATGTGGTGGTCACGCCGTCCTCGAACGCAATGACGCTGCCACGAGTCCTCTCCTGGATGTCGCCTTTGTAAGGTTCGTAGCCTTTGAATACGCTGGACATGACGCCGAAGCCGCGCGTGTCGGTCAACAGTTCGCTGCGGTAACCGATAAGGCACCTGGAAGGGATGGAAAATTCGAGTTTTATTCCGCCTCGGTCGTCGGGCATCATTTCTACGAGTTCGCCTTTACGCGCGCCGAGTTTGTTGATGACAGTGCCGGCGTAGTCTTCCGGTACTTCGACGACGACGGTCTCTACCGGCTCGCATTTTACGCCGTCGATCTCTTTATATATAACTCTGGGGCGCGAGACCTGGAATTCGTACCCTTCACGGCGCATATTTTCAATGAGAATCGAAAGGTGCAGTTCGCCTCTGCCGTAGACTTTGAAGCAGTCGGGGGAGTCCGTTTCCTCGACGCGCATGCTGACGTTGGTCTGCACTTCGCGGAAAAGTCTGGCGCGGAGATGACGGCTTGTCACGAACTTGCCTTCTTTGCCTGCGAAAGGCGAGTTGTTGACCATGAACATCATAGAGAGGGTGGGTTCGTCGATCGCAACGAAAGGAAGAGGCTCGGGCATATCTACGTCGCATACTGTCTCGCCGATATTGAGTTTTTCAATGCCGCTGATCGCAATGATGTCACCAACGCAGGCGCGGTCGCTTTCAACGCGTTTAAGACCTTCGAATTGGTACATTTTGACGATTTTTTCATGCGTTACAGTGCCGTCTGTATGGCAGATCGCCGCAAGTTGTCCGCCGCGCAGAGTGCCGCGTACTATTTTGCCGATGCCGATCCTGCCGATATACTCGTCATAGTCGATATTGCAGATTATTGCCTGCAAACCGTCGGTGTCGTCGCCTTCGGGTGCGGGGATCTCTGAAATAATCGTGTCGAGAAGGGGTTGCATGTCCGTGCCGGTTTCGCCGGGGGTGAGGGTAGCCCAGCCTTGCTTGCCCGAAGCATAAACCGTCTTGAAATCGAGCTGGTCGTCGTTTGCGCCGAGTTCAAAAAAGAGGTCGATGACCTGGTTGGCTATTTTATCGAAATCGCACCCTCTGTCCACTTTGTTTACGACGACGATGGGTTTCTTGTTGAGACCGAGCGCTTTTTTGAGCACGTAACGCGTCTGCGGCATGCAGCCTTCAACCGCGTCGACGAGGAGCAGAACGCCGTCGACCATGGATAGTATACGTTCGACCTCGCCTCCGAAATCCGCGTGCCCCGGGGTGTCTATGATGTTGATCTTCACGCCTTTGTAATGGACTGCGGTGTTTTTTGCGAGAATGGTGATGCCGCGTTCTCTTTCGAGGGCGTTGTTGTCCATGATGCGTTCAGCGACGGCTTCGTTTGCGCGGAACACGCCGTTCTGTTTGAGTAGCTGGTCGACCATTGTGGTTTTGCCGTGGTCGACGTGAGCGATGATTGCAATGTTTCTGACGTCTTGTCTGATCATAAAAAACCTTCTTTATAAGTCTGTGAGCGTAACCAGTTTTGCGGCGAATCTGCCCTGATACGCGCTCATATAACAATAATTACCCTGATAACCTATGCTGCCGGGATTTATCAGCGTCACTGTGCCGTTTTTCTGTATGACGGGGCGGTGAGTGTGCCCGAACAGAGCGCAGTCCGCGCCCTTTTCCGCTGCGGCGTAGTACAGCGACAGATAATCCGTTTTCACGCCGTAATCGTGCCCGTGAGTCAGGAAGAACTTTACGCCGTCGATCTCGACGAGTTCTTCGCGTCTGCCGCTCCTGAAATCGCAGTTGCCGTACACATAGTGCAGTTTTGAGCGGTAAGCGCCGGTGAGAAAATTTATATCGCTGCCGCCGTCGCCGAGGAAGAATATATAGTCGGCTTCGTCCAGCACGGTCAGGAACTTTTCGGTCTGGGGAAGTCTGCCGTGCGAATCGGATATGACGACGATGTTGCTCATAATTTCTCTTTCAGAGCGGCGAGAGCGCGCGCCCTGTGACTGACGGTGTTCTTTTCAGCCATTGAAGCTTCTGCGAAAGTCTTGCCCAGTTCGTCGCAGTAGAACAGCGGATCGTAGCCGAAGCCGCCTGTGCCGCGGTATTCGTCGAGAACGGTTCCGTAAACTCTGCCTTCGCCCGAGATCTTTCTGCCGTCTGGGAGCACTGCGGCGACAACGCTTGCGAAATAAGCCTTGCGGTTTCTGGGCAGAAGTTTTTCTCTTTCGTGCAGATTGTTGAGAAGGAGACGGTTGTTCTTGCCGTCGTCGCACGGTTCGCCGGCATAACGTGCCGAGTATACGCCGGGCGCGCCGCCGAGAGCTTCAACGCAAAGCCCGCTGTCGTCCGCGAGTACCGCGTACTTTCCGCCAAGCATATCGAAGATCGTCTGCGCTTTTATGAACGCGTTTTCCTCGAAAGTCTTTCCCGTCTCCTCGATTTCGGTATGAACGTTCATGTCCGCAAGAGAGCAGACCTTGTCGAACTTGTCCGCCATAAGCGCGCGGATTTCGTCCAGCTTATGAGAATTGTTGCTTGCAAGTACCGCTATCATTCTTCTTTTTCTCCCACAACTTCTATCACTGCCTGAGAAGCATGTTTTTTTATTGCTTTGGCTATTTCGTCAAAATATTTTTCATTGACTACGACGCGTACGAATTTTGCCTGCATACCGGTTGCTTCGTCCTTCAGAACGCCGTTTTTTTCGACCTTGTAATAGACCAGAAAGATACGGCTATCAATGCTGTAACGCACGAGGCAGATGTCTTTGTACGGCACTGATGTCAGAGTCACGCCGAGAAAGCAGTAGAGTTTCTTTTCGCCCAGTACGTAGCACGAAGCGAAAGTGACCGCCGCCATACAGAGTTCGACGAATGACATGATGCATATCGCGAAGATATCCAGCGAGTGGTTGGTGGACGTCAGATTGCCTGCCTGCGCCAGCCTCAGACTATTGACCGTTATGCAGGTCAGCGCCATTGCCGTAACGACTGCGAAAAGCACGTAAACCGCGGCTCTTTGCCTGAAAGAGTAACGTTTTTTCATAACGTTTATTATACAAAATAAATATTAATAAGACAAGGGATTTTTACTGTTTTTCAATTTGATAAAATTAAAAAAACGATAAATAGCCCGGGAGAGATCCAAGTCATGACGGTTTATGTCAAAAACGGCTGTTTAATGGTCAATCTGCCGTGGACGGATCTTTCAGATATACATATGGCTGTGTCTTCAGAACGGCAAAGTATTATCGGATTCATCGTCCGCATGACGAAAGAAGACAGGAAGCGGGGCGGAGAATATTATATGTGGTCCTGCAGGACATAGAAGCCGGATTTCAGGGCTCATGCTTTTGCTGTCGTCGTATGGCGCGTCGGAAACCTCGCCATCGACAGCGCACATTGATCCAACGTCTTTTCCGTATCGCTTTAAAAGGTATTTTCCGCTATCCGTGTTTATAAAACGAGTATGAAGTTACGTTTTGCTAAATGTTTCTTGTCATATGAAGTTGCGTTTTGCAAGATACTTTTTGCCATTTACTTGCATCTGGCAGTAAGGTGAGAGGACTTATTCCGCAAAAGAAAAGGAAAACAAACAGGCGCGCGCAATCTAAAATAAATTGATTTTTGCGTGTGCTTGTAGTATTATAGACGTAACGATCAAAAAAAAGAGGTTCAAAATGATAAAGACCTGTTCAAAAGGAATGTATTACATTGACGGCAAGTTTGTAGACGAAAGTCAGATCAAGGCTTACAACTTTAGCGAGGACGTGCTCGCCGACGCATACAAGGGCACGATGGCTTATTCCATACTCAGTGCTCACAACGCCGACGGAGAAGCCGAAAAAGGCAAACTGCTCAGGATAAAATTCGACGCGCTCGCGTCTCACGATATCACTTACGTCGGCATTATTCAGACCGCTAAAGCCAGCGGACTTGAAAAATTCCCGATCCCGTACGTGCTGACAAACTGTCACAACTCGCTTTGCGCGGTCGGCGGTACGATCAACGAGGACGACCACGTTTTCGGTCTGTCAGCGGCAAAGAAATACGGCGGGATTTTCGTGCCCCCTCACCAGGCGGTCATCCATACTTATATGAGGGAGTGCATGAGCGGTTGCGGCAAGATGATCCTCGGCAGCGACTCTCACACACGTTACGGCGCGCTCGGCACCATGGCTGTCGGTGAAGGCGGACCCGAACTGGTCAAACAGCTGCTTTGCAGAACTTACGACATCAGGTATCCCGACGTCGTGGCGATCAACCTGAAGGGCAGACCGCGTCACGGGGTGGGTCCGCAGGATATCGCGCTCGCAATAATCGGCGAGGTTTTCGCGAGCGGATTCGTCAAGAACAAGGTGATGGAGTTCGTCGGTGAAGGCGTGAGCAGTCTCCCGATCGAATACAGGAACGGCATAGACGTCATGACGACGGAAACCACCTGTCTTTCCAGCATCTGGAGAACGGACGACGACGAGGTGAAAAACTATTACGCGGTCAGGGGCAGGCTGAGCGATTACAAGCCCGTCAGACCCGCGCCGCTCGCTTATTACGACGCGGTGGTGGAAGTGGATCTTTCCAAAGCGGAGCCGAAAATAGCTCTGCCTTTCCACCCGAGCAACGTCTACAATCTGAAAGACGTGATAGAAAATCCTTACGACATCCTTTCGGAAGCGGAAAAGAAGGGCAACGAACTTCTCGGAAACAAGAACGTGACTTTCAGACTTACCGACAAGATAAAGGACGACAAGGTGATCGTGCAACAGGGTATAATCGCCGGTTGCGCCGGAGGCACCTACGACAACATCTACGAAGCGGCGAGCATACTCGGCGGCGCTTCGACGGGCAACGACGCGTTCACGCTCAGCGTGTATCCGTCGTCGACCCCCGTGTTCTACGATCTGCTTAAGAAAGGCGCGATAGAAAAGCTCGTGGACGCCGGCGTAAACGTCAAGACGGCGTTCTGCGGTCCCTGCTTCGGCGCTGGAGACGTGCCCAACAACAACGCGCTCAGCATCAGGCATACCACCAGGAATTTCGAGTCCAGGGAGGGAAGTAAACCGGGCAACAATCAGATCGCTTCGGTCGCGCTTATGGACGCGAGAAGCATTGCCGCGACCGCGAAGAACGGAGGCGTGCTGACTTCGGCTACCGACGTTGAATACGACGACTCGATCCCTGCTTTCGAATACGACGGACGCATTTACGAAAGAAGGATATACAACGGCTGGAACAAGGCGCAGACGCAGGAAGAACTGCATTACGGTCCCAACATCAAGGACTGGCCGCCCGTCATTGCGCTTACCGACAATATATTGATAAAACTTGCGGCGGTGATAAACGATCCCGTCACGACGACAGACGAACTGATACCGTCCGGCGAGACGTCGAGCTACCGCAGCAATCCGCTCAAACTCGCTGAATTCGCGCTTTCGAGAAAGGTGCCAGAGTACGTGGGAAGGGCGAAAGCGATCGCGGCTCAGCAGAAGGAACTCGAAAACGGCGTTCTCCCCGAAGAATACGCGGCGGCGCTGAAGGCTTGCGGCGCAGAGCTTGAAGGAAGCGTTTCGATAGGCAGCGGCGTATATGCCGTGAAGCCGGGCGACGGCAGTGCGCGCGAACAGGCGGCAAGCTGTCAGAGAGTGCTCGGAGGAAGCTGCAACATCGCCAAGGAGTACGCGACCAAGAGATACAGAAGCAATCTGATCAACTGGGGCATGATACCTTTCCTCAGTGATGACAAATATTCGGACGGCGAGATAATAATCGTCAGAGGCATCAGGACGGCGATAGAAAACGGAGATACGACTTTTGCAGCGAAAGCCGTCGCCAAGGACGGCACCGTACGCGATCTGACTCTGAGAATGGATCCGCTGACCGCAGACGAACGCGACATTATCGCGGACGGCTGTCTGATGAATTACTACAAGAACAGGAACAATGGATAAAAGACAACTCCGCAGGGAAGTGTCGGTGCGGATAGCGGCGATGAGCGCGGAGGAAAAGGCTGCCGAGAGCGCCGCCGTCGCCGGCAGAGTACTCAGGCTGGGGATAAAAGGGAAAAAAGTGTTTATATACAACGCTTTGCCCGACGAAGCGGACACTTCGCTTCTGATAAAAGAACTTGCGGAGACAAACCGCGTTTATCTTCCCGTGGTCGACGGTGACGAGATGTTGCTTGCGGAATACGACGGGATCGCGAAAAAAGGCGCTTTCGGGATATACGAGCCGGACGGAAAGAGGTATACCGCGGCTGAAATAATGCCGGACGTGTGCATAACCCCGCTCCGTGCGTTCGACGGCAGGCTGAACAGGCTCGGCAGAGGAAAAGGCTACTACGACAGGTTTTTCGCGGTGTGCGATTGCAGAAAGATCGCGCTTGCGTTCGACTGCCAGAAGGTGGAGAGCATATCTGCCGACGAATACGACGTCAGGCAGGATATGGTGATAACGGCATCGGAGATTTACGGAAAATGAGGATAATCACCGGCAGATACAGAGGGAGGAAGATAATCCCTCCCGAAGGAAACGACGAGATAAGACCCACTTCGGATATGGCGAGAGAGGGCATTTTCAACGTGCTTCAGGGCTACGTCGAAGGCTCGAGGTTCATAGATCTGTTTGCAGGCAGCGGCGCCATGGGCATAGAGGCTTTGAGCCGAGGCGCGGACGAGGTGCTTTTCTGCGATACCGGCAGGCAGAGCATGCAGCTTCTGAAACTCAATCTGAAGGGGATAGACGGCAGGATAACCGTGACTTCGAGGGATTTCAGAGACGCGCTGAGGTCTGCAAAGGGAAAGTGGGATTTCATTTTCTGCGATCCGCCTTATAAATACGATTACGTTGCCGAGGCGGCGGCGATCGTTGCCGAAAGGGATATGCTCGCTGACGGCGGAATGTTGATCTACGAGCATGACAACGACCTGAAACCCGCCGTGCCGGAAGGCTTTTCCACGGTAAAAACAAAAAGATACGGCAGAGCGACAGTGGAATTTTACGAAAGGAAAAAGAGAGTCTGCGCGGTCACGGGCAGTTTCGATCCGTTCACGAAAGGTCACAGGTTCGTCGTGGAAAGGGCGCTTGAAAAGTTTGACAAAGCAGTCGTGATCGTCGCAGTCAACCCGGACAAGAAAAGGCTTTTCACGCTTGACGAAAGACTGGAGATCGCGAAAAAATCGCTTGAAGATCTGAAAGACAGGGTGTCCGTCGAAGTCTGTTACGGAATGGTCGCCGATTACTGCAACGAAAAAGGGATAACGACGATAGTCAGAGGTTACAGAAACGAGCGCGATTACGCGTACGAGACGGAAATGAGCGCATATAACGCAGAGCGCGGAGGAGTTGAGACGGTGCTGGTAAAAGCTTACGGCGAAACCGAAAACGTCAGCGCCACAAGAATACGCGAGGCGCTCCGCGGAGGAACAGACCTTTACGACGACATATGCGAGAGCGCGGTCGGAACGGTAAAGGAAATGATGAAATACAAAAAGGAAGAGGAGAAATAATATGGATCTTGAGATCGAAAGATTGCTCGACAAGCTGGAAGAGGAGATACGCATAGGCAAAAAGACCGTGTTTTCGGGAGGAAGGACGAGCATCGACGACATAAAGTGTCTGTCCATCATCGGGCAGATCAGAAGCGCGCTGCCCACCGCGATAACCGAAGCGAGAGTCGTGCTTCAGGACAGCAACAATATAATCGAACAGGCGAATCTGCGCGCAAACGATATCGTCTCCAAGGCTCAGCGCGACGCAAATGCGATGCTTTCGGAAAGCAATATCATTGCTCAGGCTCAGCACGAAGCCGACAGGATCGTCGGCATGGCGCGCCAGGAAGCCGACGCGATAAGAAACGAGAGTTACGCGAGCATATACGATCTTTTCAACAACGCGGAAAGAGAACTCAGACGCTCCGTGGAGATGGTCGCGAGCAGCAAGAACGAGCTGTCCGCCGCGATGAACAGCCGCAGACGTTAAAGGAGCAGAGAGACGATCAGTCCCAGCGCGAAAGAGATGACCGCCTGGGTGGTTTTCGTCAGCAGATAAAACAGGGGACTCACTTTGCAGTTGCTTAAAAAAGTCAGAGACTGGAGACTGACGGAGATCCCTCCGAAGGACAGCAGTCCTGCCACGACGGGCAGGGCTGTTTTTATTTGCGCTCCGCTTTGCGCAATGCTCATACAGCCGCGAGTGATCTCGATCAGACCAAGCACCGTGCCGTGCGCCGCTTCAGGCGCCCATCCGATAGACGAGTAGAGAGAGGCGAGCGGCTTTGCAAAGAGATCGACTGCGCCTATATCCGTCAGTACGTCAGCCACCATGCTGAACACCGCGATGTAGCCGCCCACAATGAAAAGGCTTGTCAGCGCGCCCGTCATGGACTTTCCGAGAAGGTCGTCGAAATCGGGGGGAGTGCGCACGAGTTCGCCGTATTCTTTGCTTTCTTTTTTGCTTATTCTGAATATCAGTCCGTTGATCAGCGCGCCGGCAAAATGCACAGCCATCAGAAGATAGCCGAAGCCTGCGCTTTTGAACATCACCGTGCCCACGGTGCCCACAATGAACAGAGGTCCGGACGTAGACGTGAAGGCGCTGACTGCTTTTATCTGCCGGCGGTCGACGATCCCGGCGGCGTACAGGTCGCTGAGAAGTCTGCTTCCCACGGGATAACCGCTTATCGCGCTCATGAAAAATACGTAGCCGCCCACGGACGGGCTGTTGTAAAGTTTAGCGATAGGCTTTTTCAGCGCGTCGCCGAGTATCTGCGCCGTGCCTACTGACGTGAGTATGCGAGTGAAAAAGAAAAAGGGAAAGAGGGCGGGCGCAACGCTCGTCGCGAACAGAAGCATGCCGTTGTAAACGCTTGAAATGTAACGTTCGGGATTTACTACGAGGCAAACGGTGAAAAATCCGACCAGAACGGCGACCGTGACCGCGAGCACGCGTTTGCGTCTGTCAAGAGCAGAAGTGAAGTTCATATCATATGATATGCGCGCGCGTGTAGCAAAAGAACGCGGGAAAACGCGTTGAGTCTCAGACTTCGAGAAAAGAAAAACGAGCGAGGGAAAGAGAACGAGAGGTCATCTTTCGACGAAAATCACCCTTTCGGAGAACGGATATGCCGCGGCGGCGAAAAGTTTGTCCACACGGTCTGTCAGAGCGAAATCGTCTTTGAAAGAAGCGCGGGCTTTAGCAGACAGCGCGACGGGTACGGATATTTCGGAAAGCACGCTTTCCCTGCCTTTAACAAGCGCAAGGACGTTGACGAAATTGACAGGCTTTGAGGTGAGCGCGGAGTGCGTGTAGAGGTTCCGGACGAGAGTGTTCAGCGCAAGTCTTTTGATCCTTGCGCGGGTATATCGCTTGGCTGTCGCCATGGAACAGAATTCTTCGAAACTGTCCGCTTTTTCCGCGCAAGCGGCGAGGCGGTTTGAAAGCCCTTCGGCGTCGTCGTAGATATTCTCCGCTTTGAAAGACGTCAGCGTATAACGCAATATTGCATAGTATTTTTCATCGTTCAACGCGTGCTTTTCTAGGTCGGCAAGTACGTAAGAGGGGGAGAAAAACGGGTTGATTTTTTCGCCTTTTTTTGCGCTGTTTCTTAGAGAAGACGATGTGGGATAGCCTGAAGGAACGCTCGGACAAGGCGCGTCGGTGCGCTTCAGCGTAACAGCTGAAATTTTCCTGCCTGTGTTTATTATTGCACGTATATATTCTATGCCGAGGGTGTTGTTGGGTCTGCTTAACGTCTCGTTTTCTCCCGTCGCTTTCGCGATCGCCGCAGGGTAGCCTGTGCCCAGAGAGACTTCGGCTCTGATCCTTTCGTTGAGCTCCGGGTCGTCGAGTGCGGACGCAAGTTTTTCAAGCGCGTCAATATCACCGCATTCGCTGCCGAAAACGAGAGTCGCGTCTTTTACGCAGTTTGCGATCTTTACACCGCCGAGGGAGAATTGCTTTGCGGCTGAAAGGGTGTATTCCGCAGGGAGTTCGACGACAAGGTCTGCGCCCGCAAGCACGGCATGTTGAGCTCTCGTGTATTTGTCCATGCAGGCAAGCTCGCCGCGCTGGACGGCGTTTCCGCTCATGACGCAGATCACGTTTTCCGCGCCGAGGGAGCGGGCGAAATCCAGCAGGCGGATATGCCCTGCGTGGAGAGGATTGAATTCACAGATTATAACGGCGTTTTTCATAAAAATCTCTTTTCGACATCCGCTTTTGCCTTTACAAAAAGTTTTTGCGGTAGTATAATCAATTTGTGAATATATTGTAATATATTTTTGCGAAAATATAAAGTGTTTCGGAGGTCTTTCAAGTGAACAAACTCATTTCTGCAATAATCGAAAAGGCAAAGAGTCTCAAAAAGACGATAGTACTCGCAGAGGGCGAAGAACCCCGCACGGTTGCCGCCGCGGAGATCATTTCCAAGAACGGCATTGCCAACGTGATACTTCTCGGAGACAAGGACAAGCTTGCTTCCATGTATCCGAATATCGACCTTTCCCTCGTCAGGATCGTAAACCCCCTCACCGCGGACATCGAGGACTTTGCAAACGAGTTCTACGAGCTGCGCAAGGCTAAGGGCATGACCCTTGAAGAAGCGCGCGTCCAGATGAGAAAGAACCTCAACTTCGGCGCAATGATGACGAGAAAGGGATTGGCTGACGGTATGGTTGCCGGCGCCATCAATTCCACCGGCAACGTGCTGCGTTCGGGTCTTACCATAGTCAAGACGAAACCGGGCATCAAGACGGTTTCCAGCTGCTTCATCATGTGCTTTGAAGGCACTCCGTACAAGGCTCAGGACGTCATGGTTTTCGGTGACTGCGCGGTCAATATCGACCCGACTGCCGAACAGCTTGCGGATATCGCGATCTCTTCGGTCGGTTCCGCAAAAGCGCTCGCCGGAATAGAAGAACCCAAGGTCGCAATGCTTTCGTTCTCCACCAAGGGCAGCGCAAAGCACGAAAACGTGGACAAGGTCGTCAACGCAGTCGCGCTCGTAAAAGAAAAAGCGCCTGAGATCAGCGTGGACGGAGAACTTCAGCTCGACGCGGCGATCGTGCCGTCGGTCGCAATGCTCAAGGCTCCGGGAAGCGACGTCGCAGGCAAGGCGAACGTGCTTATTTTCCCTGATCTGCAATCGGGCAACATCGGCTACAAGCTGACTCAGAGATTCAGCGGGGCAGACGCGATCGGTCCTATCTGCCAGGGCTTTGCGAAACCTGTGAACGATCTGTCCAGAGGATGTTCTTCGGACGATATCGTCGCGGTCGTGGCGATCACAGCCGTACAGGCTTCTCAGAACTAAGGAGGGAAACATGAAAGTACTCGTAGTAAACGCAGGAAGTTCTTCCCTCAAATATCAGGTCATCGAAATGACCACGGAGACCTTGCTCTGCAAGGGCGGCATAGAACGCATCGGCAT
>CALWKT010000015.1 GCA_944381335.1 uncultured Christensenellaceae bacterium | reverse complement strand
AAAAATGAGGAGCAGCCATATACGCGCCGTTTGTCGGGACGAAACCTCTGTCAAAGAGGCGCCTTGCCGCGGAGGGAAGGCTCCTGCCTTTGGTTACGCCGCCGTATACGCAGACGATATCCGCACGGCACCCTTTTCCGTTCAGTATTCCGATATACCTCGCGCATACGTCGGGGATGTTGCCGTTGTAAACCGGAAAGACAAAAACCGCGCGCCCGCCCTTTGAAAAAGCCGGCGCAGTCTGTCTGTTGAGAGGCAGAGTCACGTCGATCAGCACGTCGCCGTACGAGCATAGGTAGCGGGCGATTTTAAGGCAACTCCCCGTGGGAGAAAAACAGATCACGGTCTTGTTTGTTTCCATGCAGGGATTATAACACTTTTTCAGATAAATTTCAATAGCGTGCCTCGACGCGCTTGACAAAGTCCGTGCGCAATGCTAAAATCAGTCTGTAAATAAACAGACAGTTCGTGACCATCCTGTCTATAAACAAAACTAGGGAAAAGGGTGGCGCATTTTGCGCCTTTTTTATTTGTTTTTGCTTGTGGTCGCGTTGAGAGAGGACGTAATGTCAGAAAAAATCAAAGACGCATTCAAAGAATTCAGATTGCTCATAGTAAGCGTTCCTGCGCCGGTGACGGTGTTTTTTGTGCTCAGCGTATTTGCTATGAACCTTCTTGCCAACAAGAGTATCAACCTGCCTGTGAGCTGGCTTGCGCTGGATTGCGGGATAATAGTTTCGTGGTTTGCGTTTCTCGCGATGGACACGGTGACGAAGCATTTCGGACCCAAGGCGGCGACTATGCTGTCGCTTTTCGCGATAGTTGTCAATCTCGTGTTCTGCCTGATAATGTTTCTGGGAAGCCTTATTCCCGGCGCGTGGGGAGAATCTTTCGTTGAAAGCGGCGGAGAGCAGATAAACACCGCGCTCGACAACACTTTCGGCGGCACCTGGTACGTGCTTCTCGGCAGTACCGTGGCGTTTATCGTTTCGTCCGTGGTAAATAACTTTACCAACGCCGGCATAGGGATCGCGTTCAAAAAGAATCCCGACGGCGCCGCTGCTTACTTTATGAGATCGTACGTTTCGACCGCGATAGGGCAGTTCGTCGACAACATGATCTTCGCGCTGATAGTCAGCCACAATTTCTTCGGCTGGACCCTTCTGCAATGCGTGACGTGTTCTCTGACCGGAATGGTGGCGGAGCTTCTTTTCGAGGTGGTGTTCTCAGGCTTCGGTTACGGCGTTTGCAGGAAGTGGAAAAAGGATAACGTCGGAAAAGAATATTTCGAATTTGTCGACAGGCAGAAAGGAAGAGTGGTATGAAAGTTCTGATCACGGGTACGAGCAAAGGTATCGGGCGCGCGATCGCGCAGAAATTTCTCAGTCTTGGGCATTATGTCGTGGGTCTGGACGTAGATGAGAGCACGCTGGAAGATAAGAATTACCGCCATTTCGTCTGCGATATATCAAAAGACGGTTTGCCTGACGTTGACGGCTTTGAAATAGTCGTCAACAACGCCGGAGTTCAGGATAGCGGAAGAGATATAGACGTAAATCTGAAAGGCACGATCCGCGTTACCGAAAAATATGCGTTTCAGGACAATATAAAAAGCGTGCTTTTCATCGCTTCTGCAAGCGCGCACACGGGCGCGGAGTTTCCCGAATACACGGCGAGCAAAGGCGGGGTCATAGCTTACATGAAAAACGTCGCGCTCAGGGTCGCGAAATACGGCGCGACCGCGAACAGCCTTTCCCCGGGAGGCGTGACGACCGATATAAACGACAGGGTGATGAAAGACGAAAAGATGTGGAACAGGATCATGTCTCTCACGCTGATCCCCAAGTGGGCGAGCGCAGAGGAGATAGCGGACTGGGCGTATTTCGTCACCGTCGTCAATAAGTCGATGACCGCTCAGGATATCCTGATCGACAACGGCGAGGCGGCGAAAGCCGAGTTCGTCTGGTAAACAATAACTGTCAGAGAAAAACGGGAGACTGAATGTCTTCTGTTTTTTTACTGTTTTAAATAAAATTTCCGGGTACGCGAAAAAGGCAAAACCCTGCCGCATCTATAAGGACGACAAAGCGGCGGAAGGCGATTTCCGCTGCTCGAACGCGCATGAAATTTTTCCTGGCGCCAGCAGCCGCAAAACAATCAGATGTTGACAAATCTCACAAAAATTAATTAAAATAAATGTGGAAGAAAACAGGGGAGAAGAGCGTTTTATGGATATAAGACTTGAAAAATGGTCGGAAAAATTGAAAGCGGGGCTTATCGAAGTCTGCAACAATACCGACCGCGCCTATCTTACCGGCAGATTGCCGTTTCCGTATACAGAAGCGGACGCGGATTTCTGGCTTGAAGAAGTCGTCGGAAAGCACGACGGCAAAGACAGCCTTTTCCGCGCCGTCGTTGCGGACGGAAAAGTTGTGGGAAATATCACCGCCGAAGGCAAGAGAGACATTTTCGTCAAGGACGCGGAGCTCGGATATATACTCGATTTCCGCTTTACCGGCAAGGGGATAGCGACCGAGGCGGCGCGGCTTATGATAAAAGAGGCTTTTAAAAAACTCGACATCGTGAAAATGAGTTCGGAGGTGTTCGCGCCAAACGTCGCTTCCCGCAGAGTGCTTGAGAAGAACGGTTTCGTGCTTGAAGGCGTGCTGAGGAGGGCGGCGTACAAGGATGGAAAAATATACGATCTTTGCAGATACGGAGTGTTGAAAGAAGATGTCTGACGAAAACGTAAAAAACGACTACGAATATCTTTTCCCCGATCCCGATCTCAGGGAGAAAGCGGAAAAATGCAGGAAGAATTACGGCTATCAACTCCTCAGCTCGGCGATAGTCACGTCTTTTATGGCGATCTGCATCATCTGCGTGTTCTGCACCGGTTGGGTGTTGGAAACCAATCTGATCGGTTACGCGTATCCGATCTTTTTCGGCACCACGACATTGCTGACGACGCTTGCCTGCCTGCAAAGCGCATATTACGTCGGAAAGGTGGAAAAGGAGCAGAGAAAGAGGATCGAAGGGAAACCCGAGTATGCAAAAACAGCTGAACTGTACGAACTTTACGACGAATACGGCAAGTTCAGAGGCAAGACGATCGTGTTTTCAATGCTTGTCAGCATCGTCGTTTCGCTTGCCGTTGCGCTCGTCTTTCCCGACAAGCTGTGGTCGCTGTCCGCATTTGCGGTCGTGGCGCTCGGGGCGGTGCTTCAGAAGAATTTCTACGCCGCGTTCAGAGAGAAGGTAAGCGCGAAACAGAAAGAGATCGACGAAGAAAACGCAAAAGACGGCGGATTGTTATGAGCGGAAAAGATCTGAAAAGTATGACCCTTGAAGAATTGTGGGAGCTTTTTCCGATCACGCTCGTCGATCCGCGCGCCGAAGAGTGGAAAAGAAGCTATCTGAAAGAAGAAAAGACCCTGAAGGCGATCTGCCACGGGCTTCTCGAAAGAGTGAGTCACGTGGGAAGCACCGCCGTGGGAACGATAAAGGCAAAGCCGATCGTGGACATAATTGCGGAAGTTGCTGACGGCGCGCTTGAACGGTGCGCCGCGCTTCTCGAAGAAAACGGCTATATAGTCATGAGCCGCGCCGGAGACAGAATATCCCTGAACAAGGGGTATACCAGACCAGAATAATACGAACAAGGTTTAAAGCGGCAAATTTACGTAGCTACTGTGTTAAATGCCTTGATAATATGTTTAATATTACCTGCGGCATTTGCCTTGTATCAACAAAAATTTGACTGCTTGAAACTGCATGGCACCCTCAGGCGATGATTTTCAGTGAGTCTTTTTGAAACTATGGCATAAAACAAAAAGGCTTCGCTTTGTGAATTGTACTATACGCGACAGCGACAAATGCTCCCGCCACGCGGGCGCCTCAGGGCTGGTTCGTATTTTTCTGGTCTGGTATACGCCGGACGGTTACGCCGACGAAGTTTTTCACATTCATCTCAGGAATAAAGGCGACGCGGACGAGATTTATTTCTGCCGTTATCTGAAAGAGCACCCCGAAACCGCAAGGGAATACGAGGCGCTCAAACTTGAACTTCTGAAAAAATACGGCAGAGACAGAGACGGGTACACCGCCGCAAAAACAAGTTTTGTGAAAAGAATTACGGCGATTGCGAAAAGTCAACCGTTCAGATAAGCGAACGCGGCTGAAAGGTCGCTTTCACTCGAAATCGCTCATGCCGGAAAGAGAATTTTTCACTTCCGTCGACAACATGTCCGCGACAAGCGCTATAAATTCGCCGTTGGTCGGGCAATGGCAACTGTCAAAGCAATTTCCGAATACCGAGGACAGCGTTTTGAATTTGCCGCTGTCGAAGCAGACGGTCAGCGCGTGCCTTATGCCGCGTTCTATACTGCTGGGATTTGAGTTGTACATCTCAGCAAGTTTAGGGTAGAGTCGCTTGGTTATCCCTTTGTTGAGATATGAAGAATCGCGGCTTGCAAGTTTGATCGCAGATTTCAGATATCTGCAACCGGTCAGATTGTGTCTGAAACCAAGCTTTACGAAAAGATCCCTCAGATAACCGTCCTCGATCGCTTCGATCTTTCTCGTGAGTTCGCTGTCCGAAACGCGGCGGTGACGTCGCAACACGAAGATCGCATGGTTGTTCCCCTGTTCGTCGGTGAGCACATAGGAACGTCTGGCAGAATCGGTGAACAGAGAAGAGAAATCTTTGTCCCGAAGCAATTGCATGTAGGATTCATCGTTGAATACGAAAGAATCGAAAGAGTCTCTGTTGCGGGAAAGGTCTTCGTACGTTTTGAACTGTGTACAGATACGGTTCTGGGAATATTTTGAAACAAGCCCGAAAATTCTCTCGCAGAGAGAATCGTCCGGCTCCAGAACGGCAATACGCTCGGGTATATTCATTGTTTTTATCCTTTGAAAAAAGAATTTTAATGATTTGATTATACAATCGGCATGAGATAACCGTCAATCGTTTTATAGGGAATTTTGTACAAAATTATGAAAATATTGTCGAATTTTGTAAAAAATTATCGAGTTAATTCGAATAAAAGAGAAGCCGCGCATTTACACGCGGCGAAAGTAGCGGGATAGCGTCTTGTCAGTTGTTGTTAAGTTCGGCGATTTTTTTCCTTCTTGAAACGATATAATCTGAAAGCCCGTCCAGGAATACGCGGCTGACAAGCACTCCCAGATAGAACATCAGCACGGCGGTGCAGACTCCGCACAGCGAAAGCGCGACGGAAACCGCAACGTGTTCTGAAGTAAAGCTTCTGAAAATGCCGATCAGGGAGCATATCGCTCCGAAAGCGCCGACCGCGAAAATCGAGATGAGACCGAACGCCGCCAGAATCACGCCGACGCTGACGAAGATGTCGTTTGCTATGATCGAACCGAGAGTGTTTTTTTCTTCTTTCATAATTTTATTGTAACAGGAAAGAAAACGCAAAGCAACCTAAATAGCCGAATATTTTCGCTTTCTGCCCGTTGTATTATGTCCTTTCTTTTTCGCGTTTATTCGCGCTGAAACGACTTTGCGCCTGATTCTCCGGGAGAGAAAAACTCTTGCCGAAAAAAAGTACGGTCAAAAAATCGGTCAGACTTTTCTGAGAGAGCAGTAGCAGAAAGAACTGATCCCTTCTTCCCGTCCGGTCATTCCGAGTTTTTCAGTCGTTGTCGCCGCCACGTTGATAGCGGACTCGTCCGCTCCGAACGCCCGAGCAAGGTTTTTGACCATGTCAGGGATGTGAGGCGAAAGTTTAGGCTTCTGAGCCATGATCACGGCTGAAAGGTTGTTCAGGGAATATCCGTCGTCCTTCATAAGGCGTATCACCTGATCCAGCAGTTTCATGCTGTCGGCGTCTTTATACGCAGGGTCTGTGTCGGGGAAAAGTTTGCCTATGTCTCGCCGTCCCAGCGCTCCGAGCACGGCGTCCATGACCGCGTGCACGAGGACGTCGGCGTCCGAATGTCCGATAAGACCTTTGTGATGTGGGATCTCCACGCCGCCGAGTACGAGTCGCCTGCCTTCGGCGAGCGCGTGCGTGTCCCAGCCGCTGCCCACGCGGAATCCGCGCGGCGCAAATCCGGAAAGATCGTCTGCCGTGGTTATCTTTTTGTTTTCCGGGTCGCCCTCGGAGAGAGCGACGCTCCCGACGTATTTTTCGTATACCGCCGCGTCGTCGGTCGCTGAAAACCCTTGCTTTTCCGCCAAGGCGTACGCGCGCTTTATTTCGCCTGTTTTAAACACCTGAGGAGTCTGGACTGAGTAGTAATCGCTTCTGTTCACCGCCTCGGAGCCGTCGCCCTTCCTGATCCTCAGACTGTCCGTGACGGGTACGCATGCGACTGCGGCGCCTTTTTCAAGCGCGGTCGAGAAAGCGCGGTCTATGACTGAGGAACTCACGAAAGGTCTCGCGCCGTCGTGTATCGCGACGAACTCCGCTTCGCAGAATTCAAGCGCGTTTTTAACCGATTGTCCGCGCGTAGCGCCCCCGCGCACGGTTACGATATCCTTATTGAAATTCCGCGCGATCTCTCTGAACCGCGTCTCGTCGTTTTCTGAGCAGGGGATTATTATTTTCGCCACGTCGTCGCGGCAGAACGCGGAGACGGTTTTTTCTATCACCGTAACGCCGCCTATGTCGGCGAAAAGTTTGTTGTAAGAAAGCCCTGTGCGCGAGCCGGTTCCGCCGCAGGGAAGGATAACGTCAAATTTCATCGGTTAAGACCTCGTACATGTCCGCCGTATCCTGTTTTCTCACCGTCTCTTCGACGATGAGTATGCGGAATTTAAAAGTGCGGTCGCCGAAGTGCAAAGTCACCACGTCGCCGACTTTTACCTGAGCGCCCGCCTTTGCGGGTCTGCCGTTTATCTCGACTCTGCCGCCGTCGCAGGCTTCGTTTGCCACGGTGCGACGCTTTATTATTCTAGATACTTTGAGGAATTTGTCCAGTCTCATGTTACATCCTTTTAAGCAGAGCGGGAAGCTCTCTCAACGTCTTGCAGTAATAATTGTATCCGGTCACGTTGGGTTTTCTGACAAGCACCGCGCCCATGCCGAACTGTATCGCGCCGAGTACGTCGGCAAAGTAATTGTCTCCCACAAGGACCGTCTTGTCCTTTGAAAAATCGCCGAGCGCCTTTGCAAGTATTTCCGGGTGCGGCTTTTCGTATTCTTCTTCAGAAGATATCACCATGCGGGAAAAGTATGCGCCCAGTCCGAGCGAATTGAAGATATCGCGCGCTTCGGGGATATGGTTGGAAACAAGCGCGAGGGAGTAGCCCTCTTTCGTCAGCGTTTCCAGCGTGTCTACGGTGTCGGGGAAAAGCTTCCAGTATCTCTTGTCGCAAAACCTTTCTCTGAGCCCTGCCATCGCCTTTTTTGCCTCGAGGTGGGTGCAGACTCCGTTTTCGGCAAGACCTTCGGCAATGTTTCCCGCGACAGTTTCCCACCAGTCTCTGCCTTTGAAAAATTCCGAGTGGGGAATGGTGGTGTCGCTCCACGGATATACGCCGCCGTGCGTTACGGGGCGGATCTGCTCGCTGGTCGCGTAAACGTTGTTTTCAAGCAAAAGTTCTTTTACGGTATCCGTCCACATCGTGGTGCGGAATCCCAGCGTCATATCAAAATCGAATATTACGTTTTTTATTGTACCCATATACGCACATTATAGCAAATTATCCTCTTATATGCAATCCCCTTTCTTAAGTGCGCGTAAAAAAGGGGTATTGACTAATGTTTTAACATATGATAATATACAGTCGCAGAAGGGTGTTATTTATAAAAACCAAAAGATTGTTGCATTAAGGAGGGGAAAAACATGAAAAACGAAAAAATTTCCAAGACGTTTGTGATAACGTGTCTGACAGTGAGTGCGGTGCTTCTGGTATCTGCGGTCGTATTATTCCTTCTGTCAGTACTGACGGTGTGAGAGGTGACGGATCATGAAAAAGAAAATCACGGTTTATACTTTATTGATAGCTCTTGTAGTCGTTATGGTCGTCGCCAACGTGTTCGCGATAAATTATTTTGTCGCGGATAACTGGTTGAAGAATCCCGAAAATAAGGCTGACATCTCAAGTTTGTACAAGGTAGGAGCTACCGGACCCGATAAGAGCAGTCATATTTCTTCGTGGGTAAGATTGCCCGGCAACGAAAAATATTACAGCGCTCTTTACGGACTTATAGACGTGGGAAACGTCGCGACCTTCAATGCCGACGTGGACGGAAAGCAGATTTTTATAGAGGTCTACGAGGTCTGGACAAACAGGTTTGACGGCGGAGAAGGCGGCAGGTTTGAAGAAATCTCTGACAGTAAGGTGTTTAACTATATGGATTCGGAGAAAGTTTACGGGGACGTGACTGTCGTGACCGACCGCGACGGGACGGCGCACGACAGGTTTATGGTGATTCATTCCGTGGACGAAAAGGAGGTTGACGCAGTAATATACGATCTTCTGGCTTCTTATTACGCAGAAAGATACGGCGCCTGACGTGAGAGGATACGTTTAAATTAAAACCTTATTGTGCCGCGCACAGAAGCGCGGCGCAATTTTTTTGCAAAGGACTTTATCTGAGGCTTAGTTTTGAATCGGTTTTTGAATCGGTTATTGACAAGAAGAAACGGGAAGTATATAATAAAACAGTAGAAACGCTTATAAAAAATTTCTATATAAATTTTCTTAAAAACCGTTGACACGGTTGGAAGTTTTCCTTATAATGTATATTTGCGTTAGTATGTAAAATGAGAAAATAGCATTTAATCCTCGCCGACGGAAAAGAAGAGATGTCGGGTAAGGGGAAATTTTCGCGTTTTTATATACGCGCGTTTCAGTCGGAAAAATTTTAAGGAGGGTTTATAATGCCTCAACACATTCACAAGGTTAAGTACGGCAATACCGAAAGACTGAGCTTTGCTACGATCAAAGACACTCTCGACATTCCGTATCTGATCGCTTTGCAA
>CALWKT010000014.1 GCA_944381335.1 uncultured Christensenellaceae bacterium | reverse complement strand
GCTGGTCGGGGTGAAGAGATTCGAACTCCCGGCCCCATGGTCCCAAACCACGTGCGCTACCAAGCTGCGCTACACCCCGAAATTCGTTTCCTTCCGTGCGACTGTTACAATATACAACATTCAGAGGTTTATTGTCAACGATTTTCAGGCAAATTTTTTATATATTTTTTCTTTTATCGCGCGCAGTATAACGCATGGATCAACGTTATAAAGCGCGCGCTAAAATCAATGAAAATTACTCGTCTTTTTCGTCTTCGGCAGACTCTTCAGCCTTAGCTTTTGCAGAAGACTTCTTTGCGGGTTTTTCTTCTTCCTTCTCTTCTTCGCCTGCAAAGTTCATCAGGTTGAACAGATCGCCGAGCGTTGCTCCGCTGTTCTCGGTCTGCCAGGAAGTAGCTTCCTCTTCTTCAGCCTTTCTGACGGGCTTCTTGCGGGGAGCGGAACCGGTCGCAGGCTTCTCGAACTTCTTAGCGTTGCGCGAAGCTCTCTTCTCTTTTGCTTCCTGATACTCTTCGTCGGAGATCTCAACGTCTTCAGCTTTCTTCTCTTCCTCGGGCAGAAGCGCCTTGATGGAAAGGGTTATCTTGTTGTCATTGAACTTGATGACCTGAGCTGTGACTTCGTCGCCCTCTTTGTAAAGATCAGCAGGGTTCTTGACATAGCTTCTGGAAAGCTCGGAGACGGGTACGAGACCGTCAACGTCTCTTTCGATGAGAACAAAGATTCCGTACGGGAACACGCTTCTGACCTTGCCGGTAATCACTGAACCGACGGGATATTTCTCAGCGGCAATCTCATAGGGCTTCTTCTGGAGCTGTTTGTAACCGAGAGAAACTCTGTTGGTCTCTCTGTTAGCCTTGAGGATCACGAACTCGTACGACTTGCCGATCTCAAGAACGTCGCTGGGATGAGCAACGCTGTAATGAGAAAGATCTGCGATGTGAGCGAGGCAATCGAAGCCGTAAACGCTTACGAACGCGCCGAAGTCTGTCAGTCTCTTGACCTTGCCGGTGACGATTGCGCCGACGGTGAGTTTGCTCCACAGTTCGTCTTCTTTCTTAGCCTTCTCCTCTTCGAGGATGACTCTCTGAGAAGCGACGATGGAACGTCCTCTTCTGATCGTTATCTCTTTGGGCTGTTCTGCGACGGTTTCTTCAGCCGCGGTCTCAGCCACCTGCGCTTCCTGAACCTCTCCTTCCTGAGCAGCTTCTTCTTTAGCTTCCTCGGGTTTTACTGCTTTCTTGGGCTCGATGGCTCTGAGCCTCAGGGTCTTGCCTACGTACTTTTCAAGATCGGTAACGTATCCGATTCTGATCTGAGAAGCGGGAACGAAAATCTTGTAGCTGCCCAGCTTGCCTTCAAGTCCGCCCTTGACCACTCTGTCTATGGTGACCTTGAACTCGCCGCCTCTGATGGCTTCTTCTGCTTCTCTGTCTTCCTGATTGCGCTTGTCTACCGCTTTCTTGGAAAACGCTATGCTGTCGTTGCCTTTCTTGTTACCTTTTTCGATAACCATTGCGGCAATCGTATCGCCCGGCTTGTAATTTTCAGGCTTGTACTCTATACCGTCAAGTTCGGCGTCGGCTTTGTCGATAAAGCCGTCTTTCTTGCCGCCGAAGCTGATAATGATGCCTTCGTCGTTTGCACTGATTACTTTGCACTCTCTGAAAATCTTTCCAGCTTTGATGTCCGGATTCTTCTTTTCGGACGCTTCAAGCAGTTTGCCGAATTCGTCCTGATTGGGTTTTTGAGTGTCGTTCATTTGTTTTACTACCTCCTCGATCAACTCTTTCGGAGTTGACGCCCCGGCTGTTACTCCGAGGATTTTAAAATTGTGTTTATTTTCTATCACCGACCTGAGGTCGGCGACGTTTTCAATAAAGAAAGTTTTTTCGCAATATCTGCGGGCAATTTCGAAAAGTTTAGTGGTGTTTGAACTTGATCTGCTTCCGATCACAAGCATCCCGTCGCACTTTTTGCTGAGTTCTTCCGTCTCAGATTGCCTGTCTGTTGTAGTATAGCAAATCGTCCTGAATTTTTCAACTGTTTTACAGCGGTTTTCAATACTTTTTAATAAAATATCGTACTTCTTCTGGCTGTACGTCGTCTGCACCACTACGCACAACTTTTCGTCCGCAGGAAGCGCGTTTACGTCTTCTTCGGAGTCGACGACGTAAGTTTTTCCCGTGCATCTTCCTCTGATCCCTTCCACCTCCGGATGACTAGCCGAACCGATGATGACGACGGTATATCCTTCTTTTCCGTACTTGTTCACCAGGTTGTGTATCTTCTTGACAAAAGGACAGGTGGCGTCCACGTAAGGGATCCCCTTTTCTTTTAGTTCGTCTTCGATCTTTTCAGGGACTCCGTGCGAGCGAATGACGACGGTGCCCCCGGCGTAATCTTCAAGCGACGGCAAAGTCTTTATTCCCCATTCCCTGAGCCTGGAATTGACGTATTCGTTATGGATAAGTTCTCCCAGAGTGCACACTTCGCCTCGCAGGGAAAGCGTGGTCCTCACCGCGTTTTCCACGCCGAAACAAAAACCCGCGTTTTTCGCAACAATAATCTTCATCGCTCCTCTTTACGCTTTGCCGGCGGCTTTAGCGCGCTCGTATTTTTTAACGCTGCCGTGATATTTTTCAACGATCTCGTCTATCTGTTTTCTCATCTCGTTCATTCTGCTGATGATCAGCTGAGTTACTTCGTGTTTTACTTCGTGGATCTTTTTCCCGACGTATTCGCCGAGCTCGATAGGATCTCCGACGATCAGCCTGTTCTTCCTGAAACCGAAAGGTCTGAGCGGTTTATAGTACAAAGTCGGAACTATGACCGCTCCGGATTTTACGGCGATTGCCGAAGTCCCGTCCTTAAACGGCAGGAGTGATTTGAAATCGTCTGATTTATTGCACTTTCCTTCAGGAAAAATCAGCACTCTGCCGCCCGATTTCAACTCATTCAGAATGTCTTTCACCGCATTTACGTCAGAGCCGTCACGTCTGACCTTTATCGCGCGGCAAAGCGCCGCCATGCCTTTGTCGACAAATTTGCTTTTAAGCGCCTCGGCTTTTACGGCTATCCTGCCTCTGAAAGCGAACAGTTTGCTGTAAATCACGTTTGCGTCAATTGCCGAATAGTGGTTGCATACGCAGATCAGATTGCCTTTTTTCGGGAACTTTTCTTTATAATAGATCTTCGTCGGCCACCAAACGACGCGCATCAGGAATCGCCCGAACGCCGCGAGCGCCCGATAAAACAAATCTGAGGCTTTGCCTCTTTCAGGGCTGACGTTTTCTGTCTCAGTCATATCGCACCGCCTTATTTATGTATTGCGTACGATAACGGACCGCCGTCCGTCTTCCGACACATCAACCGATATATTTTAGCTTTCCGTCTGCCTTCGCAGACAGGATAAACTCACTCCGTTTCCGCCTTTTCGGTAATTTGCTTCCCTGCCGGCGAAACGCTTTCTGCCAAAGCCTTCTTCGCCTGTTCGTATTTCTCAAGATTCCCGCCGTAATTCTCGACAATGTCGTCCAGCTGCTTTCTTAGCTCCAGCATCCTGTTGAAAACTGTAGCGCATGCGGCGTCTTTTACTTCGTGCAAAGGCTTGCCGTAAAATTCGCTGAGGTCGATCGGATCGCCGACTATCAGTCTGTTTTTCCTGAACCCGAAAGGTCTGAGCGGCTTGTAATAAAGCGTCGGAACGATCTCCGTCTTAGTTTTCACCGCTATTGTGACCGGCCCTTCCTTGAATGGCATAAGTTCTTTGAAATTCTTGCTCTTATTTCGCGTACCTTCGGGGAAAATCAGTATCTTTCCGCCGGCGGATATCTCCTTCATCATTTCTTTGATCGCCTTGATGTCGGACTCTCCGCGGCGCACGCTGATCGCGTTGCACAGCGCGGTGAGAAAGTTGCCGACAAAACTGTCGTCCATCGCTTCGGATTTGACAACGATCCTGCCTTTGAATTCAAACAACTGATGATAGATCGCGCAAGCGTCCTCGATCGCGTAGTGGTTGCAGATGCAGATGACTTTCCTGTCTTTGGGGAACTTTTCTTTATAGTAAATTTTAGTCGGCCACCAGACTATCGTCATAAGGAATCTGCCTATCGAGCCGAGTATCCTGTAAAACAGACCCGGTTTTTTTTCTTTTTTTACCGCCACGGCGGTTTCGTAGTTAGTGTGTGTTGACATAGCGTAAAATAACCTCTATAACGTCGTCCGTCGTCATATTCGTGCTGTCAATCAGCACCGAATCCTCTGTCTGTACGAGAGGAGCAAAATCTCTGTGTGTATCGTTGTAGTCTCTGTCGTTGACGTCGGCAAGAATCTTTTCGTAGCTTATCTCGCTCCCCTTCGCCTTGAGTTCTTCATACCTTCTTCTCGCTCTCTCTTCAGCCGACGCGGTAAGGAAAAATTTGTACTTACTGTCAGGGAGAACAAAACTGGTGATATCTCTGCCGTCGAGTACGACGTCGTTTTTTGCGGCGATGGCTCTCTGCTGTTCAACGAGAAAAAGCCTTACTTCCTTTATTTTCGAGACGTCGGAAGCCATTTTTGAAACTGCGTGTTCCCTGATTGCAGATGAAACGTCCTCTCCGTTGAGATAAATCTTCTTTTCGTCGCCGTCGCCGCAAAACTCTATTTTTATCTCCTCAAGCAGAGGAACGACCTTTTCTCTGTCGTTGACGTCAACCCCTTTGCGATATACGTAAAGGGCGACGGCACGGTACATCGCGCCCGTGTCCAGGTATATTATTCCCAGCTTTTTTGCAAGCATTTTGCTGATCGTACTCTTTCCTGCGCCGGACGGACCGTCAATGGCGATATTGAGCATAAAAGCCTCCGAAAATTGATTTGAGCTGAAAACTCCGCTTCTTACAGTTTAGCCCATATTATATAAAATATCAAGTAAAATCTTTTTAAAGTAACGCGCGAACTACGGCGTTTGCCGTCGAAAAAGCGATCTGAAGATTAAATCCGCCCGTCAGCGCGTCCACGTCCAGAGCCTCTCCGATTACGTAAAGTCCCTTGATTTTTCTGCTCGACATATCCTTGGGATTTATCTCCGAAACGTCGACGCCGCCCTGCGTGATGATGCCGAGGTCGGTCTTGTCCTTCCCTTTCAGATCAAACTTCATGCCCTTTATTGCCGTGACGAGCGCCTCTCTCTGCTTTCTGGAAACCTCACTGCTTTTTACTTCACCGTCTATCCCGCATTGCACGAGTATTTTCGGAGCAAGCGCTTTGGGCATAAGCGTGTACAGCACGGTCTTTACCACCGCGCGCGGAGCCGCGGAAAATTCTCTCAGCAGCCTCGCGTCCAGAGTGCGAAAATCGAGAGCAGGTTTCAGATCCACGCTTATGTAGCCGCCTTTCGTTGACTTTCCGCTTTTATCGCAGTACTTTCCTATTTTCGACGAAATACTGAGGATTATCGGACCGCTTACCCCCGTGTGAGTGAAAAGCATTTCGCCGAAATCGGACGCAACTTCTTTTTCACCGAAATAAACCGACGCCGTCACGTTTTTCAGCGAAAGTCCCTGAAGCCCGTCCACCCCGTCTGCAAGCAGAGGCACGAGTCCGGCTGTCGGACTGATTATTCTGTGTCCGAGCTTTGCCGCCATAGCGTAGCCGTCGCCGGTGCTGCCTGTGACAGGATACGTCACGCCGCCCGTCGCGATAACCGCAACGTCGCAAGGATAAACGCCTTTATCCGTTCTTACGCACTTTATTTCACCGTTTCCGGAAACGATCTCCACGGCTTTTTCGTTATACCGGATATCGGCACCGTTCGAGACGGAGTATTTTTCGAGCGCCTTGACTATATCGTTGGATTTGTCTGATACGGGGAACACTCTGTTGCCGCGCTCCGTCTTGAGCTTTACTCCGAGAGAAGTGAAAAATTCCATGCAATCTGCCGGCGTAAAGCCATAAACAGCGGAATTGAGAAATCTGGGATTTGTGACTACGTTGTCGAGGAAGGTCCTGACGTCGCAATCGTTGGTCAGGTTGCATCTGCCCTTACCGGTGATAAACAGTTTTTTACCCGGTTTCTCGTTCTTTTCTATGACGGTAACTTCGTGACCCGCACGCGCGAGACCTCCCGCGCACATCATTCCGGAAGCGCCCGCCCCTATCACGACCGCCTTCACAGTTTTATGTCCTTTACCGCGTTGAAAAGCGCGGCGTCGTTAAAGCCGAGTTTTACCGGAGAGATCGTGGCGTAACCCGCATCGGTCAGCACGACGTCGGTGTATTCGTCGTTACTCTCGTCGGCAATCGGATAGCCGGTGATAAAATAACCTCTGCCCTCTACGTACTGGTATTCGTCAAAGTATTTTCTGTTGCCGGTCGTTGCGAAGCGGACGCCCTTGAGCTTTGGCGGCACGCAAGGGAAATTGACGTTGAATATCGTGCTTTTATCGGTGGGTAAAAGTCCTATCAGAAATTCAAGATTTTCGGCAATAAAGTTTGCAACGTACGTATAGTCGTTATCCTTACAGTCGTAAGAAACGGCTATCCCGTAAACGCCGTGCATGCACGCTTCGATAGCCGCGTTGACAGTTCCGGAATACGCAATGTCTGTGCCGATGTTGCACGTGTTGTTTATGCCGCTGATCACAACGTCCGGTTTTTCACCTTTCATTATCGTGTCAATGCCGAACTTTGTGCAATCAGCGGGAGTCCCGTTCAGTATATAACTTTCGAAATCCTCTGAAATTGCCATCTGCATGAAATTCAAAGCCGTATGGAACGTGAGACTTCTTCCGCTACCGCTTCTCTCGCAGTCGGGCGCTATTATCGTGACGCTGTGATCCTGAGAAAGACGTTTCGCAAGCGTAAGCACGCCGTTTGCGTAAAGTCCGTCGTCGTTTACCAGTAAGATTTTCATAGCTATATTATTACACGTCCTCCCCCTCTTTGTAAACAAAACTTTCGGGCAAATTTGTTTTAATCCTCTCCTTGCCGGGTTCGTCAAATTTCCTGTTTAAAAATACAAGGATTTTCACGCACCTTGCGTCGGTTCACCACTCTCTTACCATGTCGCTACGACCCTGACAAAAAACTTCAGTCAGTTATGAAAGCAAAAAACCGCGCTTGATTGCGCGGTTTTTATCGTTTTCGGATAATCCTTTATCAGACGGGCTGAATGCCGTTCTTTACGTCGCCGATGTCGCTGTCCACCTTGTACTTGTTCGCCTGACGGTACTTGAAGTAGTTCAGGGCGACCTGCGGGAAAAGCGCATAGGACAAAACGTCTTCGTCCTGCTCGATGTACTCCTTGATCTCCTCGCGGTAAGAAGCGAGCTCGGGCTTGATCAGATCTGCCGGACGGCAGGTGATCGGCTTTTCGTCGCCGAGGACCTTCTTGACGATCTCGGGATTGGGAGCAGCCGGCAGTTTGCCGTACTTGCCTCTCAGCACGTCTTTGGTTTCAGCGGAAACCATCTTGTATCTCTCTCCGCTCACGACGTTGAACACAGCCTGAGTGCCGACTATCTGGCTGGTCGGAGTGACGAGCGGCGGATCACCGAGGTCTGCCCTGACGTTGGGGACGTCTGCGAGAACTTCGTCGTATCTGTCCATAGCGCCAAGCTTCTTGAGCTGTCCGACAAGGTTGGAAAGCATACCGCCCGGGACCTGATATATCAGCGCGCGGACGTCGGTCTTGAGCGACTTTTCGGTCAGCCAGCCGTCTTTCTTGAGCCTGTCTGCGACTTTGTCGAAATAAGAAGAAAGCTCGTTGAGCGCCTTGAGGTCGAGACCCGTGTCGTACTGAGTGCCCTGAAGGACCGCGACCATAGGCTCGGTCGCAGGCTGAGAGGTGCCGTTACCCATAGCGGAAAGCGCACAGTCAATGATGTCTACGCCCGCCTCGATAGCCTTCAGATAGGTAAGATTACCTGTGCCGGAAGTCTGGTGAGTGTGCAGATGAACGGGAACTTTGACGACGCTCTTTATGCCTTTGACGAGTTCGTACGCGGTGTAAGGAAGCAGTATACCCGCCATATCCTTGATGCAGATGATGTCCGCGCCCATGTCTTCAAGTTCTTTGGCGAGCTTGATGAAATATTCGTTGGTGTGGACGGGGCTGGTCGTGTACGAAATGGTAGCTTCGCAGATGCCGCCGTATTTTTTACAGCTGTCCATCGCCTGCTTCATATTTCTGGTGTCGTTCAGCGCGTCGAAAATTCTGATGATGTCGATGCCGTTTTTGATTGACATCTTTACGAATTCGTCAACAACGTCGTCTGCGTAGTGTTTGTAGCCCAGAATGTTCTGACCTCTCAGAAGCATCTGCAGCTTGGTATTGGGCATAGCCTTCTTAAGCTGACGCAGTCTTTCCCACGGATCCTCGTTGAGGAATCTGAGGCAGGAGTCGAAAGTCGCGCCGCCCCAGCACTCAATTGAATAATACCCTATTTTGTCGAGTTTGGACGCAACGGGAAGCATCTCGTCCAGGCGCATAC
>CALWKT010000013.1 GCA_944381335.1 uncultured Christensenellaceae bacterium | reverse complement strand
ACAGTTTCAATGAATACCAGTTTTGTATTGTTGGAAAGATCCGGATTTTCCAACAAGTTGTGGCGGCAGCATAATACAGTAAGAGCGGGATTTCACGAAAGATCGAGTTCTGTTAAATAGTTGAACTCGCAATAAAAAGTTTTGAGAGAAGAAAGAGAACTCACGTTCAGCTCAGTCAGTTTATTATACGATCAGTTGAGATAAGTGAGTTTACCGTTACTCTCAAAATCCAGAGAAGTCAGCGAGTTGTAAGGTATGCTGAGAGAAGTGAGTTCCGTGAAAAAACCTATCCCCGTCATATCTTTTATCGTACTGTCAGAAGTTCCGCTTATGGTAATGCTTTTTATATCAGATATTTCTTCATAGGTAAGAAACGAGTCTGAGCCGTAACCGTTGATGTTGGAAGGATCTTTCAGCCAGTTTCTGAATACCTGGTCAGGGAAATTGTTTTCGTCCACTCTAATGCCGTCAAGTCCTTCTCTGTCTGTCAATATTTGCAGTTTGTCGGCATTTGCGCCGTTTTCGTTGCCTGAGTCACGAACGGCAGCATGATAAAAAGCAGGCGAGAAACGCCGCAACAAATATTAAAACCGTTAAATAAATTCTTTTCATAATTTTATTTTACATATATGTCTGACAATAATGCGGATCAGACGCTTTTTAATGTGATCATCACAAGTTCAGGCATATTGTTTATACGCGGAAGATAAGAATCCCCAAGTCCTCTGCTGACGATCATCGTCGAGTCGTTTTGTGTATGCATGCCCTGATAATATTCAGGGAATATGCCCTGACCGGGAGAATAAATGCCGCCGACGAAAGGCAGTATCACCTGTCCGCCGTGAGCGTGTCCGCAAAGGATCAGATCAGCGTCCGTTTCAGCGTAAGAAGAAAAATATTCAGGGCGGTGGCTCAGGACGATATTGTAAAGACCTTCAACAGTCAGAGAGTTTATCTTTTCTTCGAACACGGAGGCGAAACTGATCGAACCGGATCTGTCATTAAAAGAAGGATCGGAAAGACCTGTAAGATTTATATAAGAGCCGTTTTTTTCGATAATTACGCTTTCGTCTTCAAGGACTTTTGCTCCGTATTCTACGAGAGCATTCTTCATGAAACCGTAATCGGTCATATAAGCTTCGTGGTTGCCGCTCACAAAATAAACGGGAGCCGTTTTTACGGCTTCTTTTACGAAGTTTAAAGAGTTTGAATAATACCTGTCGGAAGAATCGACTATGTCGCCGGTAATGACGATCATATCGGGCTTTTCTGCGGCGATAAGGCTTTCAAGCTTCCCTCTCCAGTTTTTGTCGTGAAGGTCTGAGACGTGAGCTATTCTGAAGCCGTCAAATCCGGTGGGAATAAGGTCGTCTTTTACCTCGTAATGAGAAACTTCTATATTGCAGTTGGTGTATGCGATCCATATCCCGAAAGAAGAGAATATAAGCGCGAGAACTTCGAGAATGACGATTATTTTGAAAGCTTTGTCCTTTTTTACCATAAATAAATTATGACTGACAAACAAGAAAAAAGCAAGGTAAAAAATCACCCGAAGGCGGACCTCCGGGTTTTTCATATGTATTTTTTAATGAGCGAGTATTTTTAAATCTTCCGTATATCCTCTGCTGAAAAGTACTTAAACGTTCTTTTGTGCTCAAAAAGTTTTTCTTGAGTAAAGATATCTTTTGTGCTTTCTCACCGTTACTCCTGCTCTGACAGGGTGTCTATCAGTTCGTAAATTCTGATGAGGTCGTCTTTTGTATAATAATCTATGAAGATCCTGCCCTTTTCGTTGTTGCCGACAGCTTTGACCTTTGTGCCGAACGTGCGCTGCATGTTGTTGACGAGTTCTTTGAGTTCGGGAGAAATGAACGCTTTTCTCGGGGTCTTGGGTTCTTTGCCGGGTTTCAGATATGCCCTGACCATGTTTTCAAGCTGTCTGACTGAAAGCTGCTTGTCGCACGCCGCGAGCGCGTACGTCGCCTGTACGCCCATATCCTTTATCGAAGCGAGGCATCTTGCGTGACCTGAAGAAAGCCTGCCCGTCTCAACCATTTCGACTACGACGGGGTTGAGAGAAAGAAGTCTCAGGCTGTTGGCGATGACAGGTCTCGACTTGCCCAGCTTGTCCGCAAGTTCTTCCTGCGTGAAACCGTATTTGTCCATCAGCGAGCGGTAAGCCCTCGCTTCTTCGATCGGATTGAGGTCCTCTCTCTGAAGGTTTTCTATCAGCGCGATCTCCGCCATTTCCGATTCAGTAAACTGCTTTACGATCGCGGGCACAAAAGAAAGCCCGGCGATCTTGCTCGCTCTCAGTCTTCTCTCGCCGGCGATAAGCTCATATCTGCCGCCTTCCTTAGGACATACGAGAATTGGCTGTATAACGCCGTAATTTCTTATGCTTGCCGCGAGTTCGTTCAGAGAATCTTCGTCAAAACGCTTTCTCGGCTGATTGGGATTGGTGTCTATAAGTTTTGATTCGATCTGGGTGACCTTTTCGTCTTTAGTATCGTCGCCGGCAAGTTTCAAAGCGAGATCTATCGTGGAACGGTCTTCCGTTTTTTTAGCCATACGTACCTCGTGCTTTCAGTAAAAAAAAGTAAAATAATGTATTATACTGTTTTCAGACTGTTTTATACCTCAATTATATCAAATCAGATAAACTTATGCAATATATAATTCCAAATAAATAGCACAGGCACGAAAAAAACGTATTCGTTATAAATACGGATTAAAACTTAAACAGACGTGATCTGACGTATATCCGAATGTATAATAAGCATTGAAGAGACCGCAAATATAGTCTTGATCAGACGTTTCACGAGAAAGAAGAAATAAAATAAAAAGTCGGTGAAAATTCTCCGACTTTATAAGTTTTCAGCACTAAACAGACATTATAAGATAGGATTAATTCTCGGCTTGTTGCCGCCGCGAGGATATTTTTTGTCGCACGGTCTGACTTTTTTGTATACAGGCACGACCCTGACGTCGCCGCCCGGCAATACGAAATCAGCCTTTTTTTCAAGTCTTGCTCCGAGTACGCAAGCGGCTTTTTCAGCCTGTGCGATCTCTTCATCCGCGCCCGCTCCCTTATATGCGATTATTCTGCCGCCGACCCTGCATAAAGGCGCGGTGTATTCAAGCAGGATATTCAAAGACGCCACGGCGCGCGCCGTCACGACGTCGAATTTCTCCCTGCCCGTTCTGGCGAAATCTTCGGCGCGGGAATGTACCGCAACGCAGTTGGAAAGCTTTAGTTTTGCTATGACTTCGTTGAGAAAATTCACTCGCTTATTCAGACTGTCGACAAGGGTGAAAGAAACACCGGGCATGACTATCGCGAGAGGTATCGCCGGAAAGCCCGCTCCGCTGCCGATGTCCGCGACCGTCTTTGCTCCGGCAAATTCTCCGAAAGGTAAAAGACTGTCTATGAAATGTTTTTTCTCAAATTCTTCCGCTCGGGTTATCGCGGTCAGGTTCATGACTTTGTTTGTCTCGGTGACGCAATCGTAATATGTCCGGAATTTTTCGTATATTTCGTCGGAATAAAGAGAATTTTTTTGCAGAAATTCTTTGAGGAGATAGAAATCAGCCGTCATTTTTTCCTCCTTGCCAGCCATACCATCAGCACGGTAATATCGGCGGGAGAAACGCCGGATATCCTTGAAGCCTGACCGAGGTTGAGCGGGCGTATCTTGTCCAGCTTCTGCCTCGCTTCCAGTCTAAGACCCTCTATCGAGAGATAGTCCGCGTCCTGAGGGAGCGCCTTGTCTTCAAGCTTTCTGGTGCGCTCGATCGCGGCGGATTGCTTGGAAAGGTAACCTTCGTATTTCGCGACTGTCGCGACTTCTTCAAGGTAACGGATATTGTATTTCCCGAGCTCGGGGAAATACTTTACGAGAATTTCCGCGGTGACTTTAGAGCGTTTGAGTATCTCCCTCAGCGACATTCCGGCGTGCGGCACATAATCGCTTATCTCGGCGAAAAGGGGCGCGGATACGGACGGCGGAACGCTTCTTTCAAGCGCTTTGTTTATCTCGTTGAGAGAGTTGATCTTGTCAAGATAACGCGCGTATCTTTCGTCGCTTACCAGCCCGACTTCTCTGCCGACCGGGGTGAGTCTTTCGTCCGCGTTTTCCTGCCTCAGGTTGAGGCGGTGTTCCGCGCGCGCGGTCATCATACGGTAAGGTTCGTTGGTGCCCTTTGTGACGAGATCGTCAATAAGCACGCCGATATAAGAACTCTCTCTGCCCAGTATCACGGGCGGCTTGTCGGTGATGTATCTCGCGCAGTTGATGCCCGCCATTATGCCCTGCGCTGCGGCTTCTTCGTAACCGCTGCTGCCGTTGAGCTGACCTGCCATGAAAAGCCCGTCCACGCATTTTGTCATCAGCGACGGATAGAGCGCGGTGGAGTCTATGCAGTCGTACTCGATCGCGTATGCGTACCTCATCAGGCGGCATTTTTCAAGCCCGATCACCGAGTGGTACATCGCGATCTGCACGTCTACCGGGAGCGAACTGCTCATTCCCTGCACGTACATTTCGTCCGTCGAAGCGCTTTCAGGCTCAATGAAGATCTGATGTCTTTCCTTGTCGGCAAAGCGCATCACCTTGTCCTCTATCGACGGACAATAGCGGGGGCCGGTACTCTTTATGCTGCCGTTATAAAGGGGCGAACGGGCTATGTTCGCCATTATTATGCGCTTGGTCTCCTCTGTCGTATAGGTCAGCCAGCACGGTTCTCTGTTCTCTATAAACCCGTCTGTCATAAAGGAGAACGGGTAAAGCTTTTCGTCGCCGTTCTGCACGGTCATCGCGTCGAAATTTATCGTCTTTCTGTCCACTCTCGCCGGGGTGCCCGTCTTGAAACGGCGGGTGGGGATGCCCATGTCGAGAAGACATTGAGTCAGCGCGGTCGCACGGCAGAAACCGTTGGGGCCCGTCTGCTGACGGAATTCGCCTATTATTATGTCTGCGTTCAGGTATACGCCGGTCGCGACGACGACGCCTTTGCATGCAAATGTCTGCCCCTGAAGGGTGGTTACGCCGACGACCTTGCCGTTTTCGGTGAGTATTCCGGCGACTTCTCCTTGCAGGACGGTAAGGTTCTTTTCGCGTTCGAGCACGCGTTTCATGTAGAGGTGATATGCAGACTTGTCCGCCTGCCCTCTCAGACTCTGTACCGCGGCGCCTTTGCCTGTATTCAGCATGCGTATCTGCAGCAGATTGTGATCCGCGCTTATACCCATCTGTCCGCCGAGTGCGTCCACTTCTCGGACGAGGTGCCCTTTCGCGGTGCCGCCGATGGCGGGATTGCAAGCCATGAAGGATATCGCGTCGAGAGAGAGCGTGACAACGAGAGTTTTAAGACCGAGGCGCGCGAGAGCGAGACATGCTTCCACTCCGGCATGCCCTGCGCCTATCACCACCGCGTCATAGATCTCGTCGTATCTTCTCTGCATATGTCCTCACTGCCGCATTAAATTTACGGCGCGTATTCCGCAGGACGCGACGTCTGCGAGACGGCTTCCTACGTACGGTCAATTATAGCACAACGCGCTTTTATTTGCAATCACAGCGCGCGTGTGATATATTATAAGCGTTAAAAAACCTTTTTCGGAGACTGATATGCAGACGATAGCGGCGATATCCACCCCGCTCGGAGCGGGTGCGATCGGAATTGTGAGGATAAGCGGAGACGACGCGCTCAAAGTGGCGTCCGTGGTCTTTTCGACGTCAAAGCTGAAAGATCTGAAAGACGCGATCCCCAACATGATGTATTACGGTACGGCAAGCGCAGGCGGCGTGAGCGACAGGTGCCTCGGCGTATACTTCAAAGCGCCCAGAACCTACACGGGCGAGGATATTTTCGAGTTGCATTGTCACGGCGGAGTCAGGATAGTAAGCGAGATTCTGAAATGCTGTCTGGAAGCGGGAGCGCGCGCCGCGGACAAGGGCGAATTCACAAAACGCGCCTTTCTCAACGGCAAGCTTGCGCTGAGCGACGCAGAAGGCGTGATAGCGATGATAAACGCGGAGAGCGAGGCTCAGCTCAAGGCGTCTTACCGCTCGATGACGGGGCAGCTTTCAAAAAGCGTTTACGCTTTCGAGCAAAAGCTTCTCGACGCGATAGCGACGATGGAAGCGGCGCTCGACTACCCTGAGGAAATGGAAGAAGAAAGCCGCCGCGTGGCTAAAGAAACGGTGACTTCGCTGTGCGACGAGCTGGAAAAACTCATCTCCACGGCAAAGACGGGAAGCTATGTGAAACAAGGCATTGACGTCGCCATAGTGGGCGTCGCCAACGTGGGAAAGTCCTCCACTCTGAACGCGCTGACCGGAAAGGACAGGGCGATCGTGACTGAAGTTGCCGGCACGACCAGAGACAGCCTTGAGGAGCGCATAGAAGTGAATGGACTTCTGCTCAACCTGATCGACACCGCAGGCATACGCGAGACGGACGACAAGGTGGAAAAGCTGGGTGTGGACCGGAGCCGCACGATCGCGAAAAACAGCGACGTCGTGCTTTTCGTCACAGAAGCGGGCAGGGATCTTACAAAAGAAGAAAAAGATATATTGAGTTCGGTTGAAGGCGCGAAGGTGCTTTACGTGTTCAACAAGGACGACAAACCGCACGCGAAGGACGACAGAAAAGGGATCTTCGTAAGCGCGAAGACGGGCGAAGGGATAGAAGAACTCAAACGCGCGATAGTCGCCTGCGTAATAGACGAAAGCGTGGATTTTTCAGGCAATATCGTCACGGACGCCCGTCATGCGGACGCGCTCAGGCGCGCGTATTTCAGCCTGATGCAGGCGAAGCAGAATTTTGACGACGAGCCGGCGGAATGTCTGCTGGTGGATATGAGAGACGCCTACTCCGCTCTCGGTGAGATAACGGGAAACACGGCGGACGAAAGCATAGTCAACGCGATATTCTCCAAATTCTGTCTGGGTAAATAAAAAAAGCTTCCTTCACGGGAAGCCTTTTCAGCGTTTCTTTTTTATTTGGTGTAGCTGTCGTCGTCGTTCATCCCGACGAAAGACAGCGTGCCGTCTCCGGAGAGGATTGAGCCTTTTACCAATTCTCCTTCTTTGAAAGCGCCGAATTTTTTCGTGCCGTCCGACATGAACAATTCTCCTTCTCCGTCAAACTCGTCCTCTTTGAAATTTCCCGAGTAAAAATCCCCGTTGCTTGCGTAAAGCATTCCTTGACCGGTCCTGTAACCCGATCTGAATTTTCCGACGTAGACGTCGCCGTTTTTAAAGACGTAGGTGCCGTCTCCTTCAAAATTGTTGTCGACGAAGTCGCCCATGTAAACGTCTCCGTCAGGGAGGATCATCGTGCCCTTTCCCATCAGCTTTCCGTCGACGAAATCGCCGGCGTACAGTTTGCCGTTTTTCCATATGTTCACGGCTTTGCCGGTGCGTTTTTCGTCGACGTAATCGCCGGCATAAACTTCACCGGTATTCCATTTGCAGATCCCTTTGCCGGAAACCGCGCCGTTTACGACGTCGCCAGAATAAAGCGCGCCGTTGGTATAAAGATAGGAGCCTTTACCGGTAAGGTTGCCATGAGCAATGTCGCCGGTATATTTTGAACCGTTGCTCCAGGTCACCGTGCCCTTGCCGTGAAAGGATCCGTTCACAAAGTCTCCCGTGCAGACCGTGCCGTTGTCATAGATCATAGTGCCTGTTCCGTGCATGCGTCCGTCTTTGAAGTCTCCTTTGTAAAAGAAGATGCCTGTCTCGCCGATGAATTTGCCCTGCCCGTTCTGTACGTTTTCTTCAAGAGGACATTCCTCATACAATTTTTTCAGATCCATAATATCTCCTGTGATTTACAGCCCGATACAGCCGTTTTTTATTATCATAACACGGCGCTTTGCACTTGTAAATATTCTTCGCGGAACGCAAAGTAACTACGTTTCATGCGGACGCTTTTTCCGATCACCAGTCGGTGGGCTGGTTTTTATGCCAGTAACAGTATTTTGAAGTACCGTTTTTATAATACATCGTGCCGTACCCGTTGCGGTATCCCTGATGCCAGTGACCGTCGTATTTCTCCCCGTTTTTCCAGGTGTAAACGCCCATGCCTGAGAATTTGCCGTTTTCGTCGAATCCGCCGTCGTAAACGTCGCCGTTTGCGAAATAAAAGACGCCTTGACATTTGACCCCGTCGTTAAACGTACCCTCAAAGACGTCGCCGTTCTTGTAGCGGTAGGTGCCGATTCTCGGTTTGTCGTACAGCCAGCTGCCGTCGAAGATCTCGCCGTTTGCGTAGGCATAAGTGCCCTCATGGGGTTTGCCGTAAAGCAATTTTCCGCAAAAAGCAGATCCGTTGGCGCAGTACATAACGCCGTAGCCGTTGCACACTCCGTCTTCTATCTGACCGCAATAATATCTGTCGTGCGACCGTGTGATGCTTTTGCCCAGTCCGTTTTTCACCTCGCGGAACGGGCACTCTCTGTATTTTGACATCAGATCCATATGCTTCTCCTTTTGCGGACGCAAATGTCCGCAGTTGTATTTTATGAACACGGGCGTGTAAATTACTGATCTGCGCACAACTTTTTACGGTATACCGGACCAGAAAAATACGACAAGGTTTAAAGCGGCAAATTTCCGTCCCGGTTTGACCGGGAGCAATGGTCGGCTATCGCGAGTTGATGCTTGCTACGGTCAAAGAAGCTTATAACAGTTACAGGTGCACTGTAAAGCTTTGCATTATGTAGTCAGATACAAGAAACAAGGCTTGAAACTACATGCTACCGCAGGCAACCGCGTGGCAGGAGCAGATCGTGCGCCGCGTAAACGATCTGAAGAATAGCCGGGAGACCGGGCAATATCGTCTGTAATAATTATAGATCTTGCGATCATAAAATTCAACAAAAAAAACGGCGTACCTTTACGGATACGCCGCATATTTTTAAAATCAGAAAGTGCGTTTCTTTTCGCCGAAACTTCTCAGCTTGCCGCCGCCGGTGCGCTTGAAGTTGATGCTGTACTCGTGATTGTACATATCCTTCGGCTTTTCTTCGACCGGCTCCTTTTTCTGGACGGGAGCGGAAGAAGTTGAAGAATTGTACCTGCTTCCCCCTTGCCTGCCGCCTTGTCTGCCTCCGTTGCCTCCTCTGCGGGGACGATCGGAATGACTTCTCTTGTTGGGCTTTATGACGATATAGCGGTTGGGTTCTTCGCCTTCGCTTTCGGTGGTGACGAACTTGTCGTCTGCGAGCGCGGAATGGATCACGCGTCTTTCGAACGGGTTCATCGGTTCGAGCGCGACGTCTCTGCCCGTCTTGGCAGCCTTTATAGCCAGTTTCTTTGCCAGCTTCGAGAGAACCGCCGTTCTCTTTTCTCTGTAATTTTCGCCGTCTATGATGATCCTCTTGTCAAGATCGATCGTCTTGTTCACGACAAGCAGGGTCAGATACTGTACGCAGTCGAGCACGTCGCCGCGGTAACCGATGAGGGTCGCGGTATCCTTGCCGGATACGGAAACGTAATAAGCGTCCTCCTCTTCCCTGATCTCTGCGGAGCAGTCAAGCCCCATCTTCTGAATGAGTGCGTTGATGAACTCTATCGCGATGTCTTTAGCCGTTGCCTTCTGAGTGACCTTGACGGTCACCTTTTTGCGGATGAGACCGGTCTGCTTTACGATCTGAGCTTCGACCTGATCTTCTCTGAGCCCGAGCGCTTCGAGAGCCTGGGCGAGAGCGTCCTCGTAACTGGACGCCGTGATTTCTATTTCTTTCATTTTTTTCCTCCGACGTAGGTCTTGGACAGGATCATGTCCTTTTCCTTCTTGTCTTTACTTTTCACAATGAGATTGAACACAAGACTTACCACGGTGGAATACACGTTGCTCAGGAAGTAATATATCGCGAAGGCGGCGCTGTACATGATCGCGAAAACGCCCAGCATAAGCGGCATTACGTAATTCAATATCTTGGTGGTAGTCTGTTGGGTTTTTTGCTGTTCCTCGGTGCCGGTGGGCATCTGCGGGTTCTGACTCTGCATCAGCTTGGTGCTGATAAAGCTAGTCGCGATGGACAGGATCGGCAGGCCGAAGTAACCGTTCCATCTCGCCGCGTCCCAGAAGGACTGCTTGTTGTACAGATCCATTGCCGGTCCGACCAGCTTGTCGTACGTAAGTCCGGGCGAAAGCTCGGGCATCGTCGCGCCGATCGTGCCGAGGAAGGTGTCGATATCGGGGATAACGTTGGTGCCGATATCTGACATAAATACGTTTTTGACCCACAGCCAGCTGTGCAGATCGTAACTCTGAGCGAGCAAGGTGTTGAGCTCGTCCATGGACATGGTGCCCGCCTGCACTTTTGCAATGTTGTCGTTGTAGATCGCCATCAGCTTTTCTACGATCACTTCGTTTTCGTAAGCGACGAGCGCTCTGAAACCTGCCCAGACCACGAAGAATATCACGATCGTGATGATCATCGGGAGACAGGAAGCGAAAACGTGGATCTTCTCTTTTTTCTGGAGTTCAGCCTGTTTCTGGCGCAGAATGTCAGGGTGATTTGCATACTGTTTCTGCAACTTTTCCAGTTGCGGGCGTATGCGCTCCATCGCCTTGGACTGTTTGCGCATGGAAATTTTCTGCCAGATGTCCAGCGGAAGTACGACCGTCTTGAGCAGCATCGTAAATACCACGACAGTCCAGCCGAAATCGCCGATCGCATTATACAGCACCAGCAGGAATTTACCGACGAGGTTTGTCATCTCCGCAGAAAGCAGAGTGTTCATAAAAGCCATTTTGCACGACCTCTCAAATCGTCTTTGACGGGATCAAAACCGCCTTTTGAAAAGGGGTTGCACCTGAGAATACGCCATATTCCGAGAATTACTCCCACCGCGAATCCGCGCTTCCTGACCGCCTGCACCATATAAGCCGAACAGCTCGGCGTATACTTGCAGTTGCCTGCGAAAAGTGGGTTGTAATATCTCTTGTAAATGCCGACGGCGCGTGAAACCAGACTCATTGCGCCACCGTTGCGCCCGCCTTTGCGAGCAGAACCAAAAGATTGTTCTCCAACGTCGCGAAATCGCATTCCGCCGCTTGCGGACGCGCTACGACCAGATAGTTGAAACCGCGTTTAATTTCCGGAATATGTTTGCGGAAGGCCTCTTTCAGCCTTCTCTTGGTCTTGTTGCGTACGACGCTCTTGCCCACCTTCTTCCCCACCGAAAAGCCGACGCGCATGCCTCTGCTCGACGGGGCGGAATAAAGGACGAGACAGCCGTCTCTCACGCAGGTGCCTTTACGGTATAGATAGTCGAACGACCGGCTGTTTGTCAGCCTATACCGTTTTTGCATAAATTACGCGCTGAGGTGCTTTCTGCCCTTGTTTCTGCGTCTCTTGATGACGTTTCTGCCGGCAGTGGTACTCATTCTCTTTCTGAAACCGTGCACTTTGCTGCGCTGGCGCTTCTTGGGTTGGAACGTTCTCTTCATATATCTGTCCTCTCTTTTTAGTATTGTCGTTATACGGCTGCCGCAAACGCGTGCGGCGTGGAAAAAGCGTGCAAAAGCAAACTGTTTTCCACAATAGCGAATGTATTATAATATAAATAAAGAACGTGTGTCAAGGATTTTCACGGACTGAAAATAAATAATCGGCACCTGGCGCAGGCGCGTTTTTTCTCCACAAGCTGAAGCCGCTTGCGCAACGCGAACGTATTTTGCGCTCAGATAAAAAATTCTGGATGCGGCAGTATGAAGAAAAACAGTTCCAGGAAAAGGATTTTTAAACTTTCAAAATACTGTAAGACGGCGGCAAAAAGCGCGTTTTATCGACACGGGCAGAAAAAAAGAAAAAGGGAGAGAAATTTTCCCTCCCCTTTCTTATTGCTTTTTCAGCCGTTGCGTCACAGCGCGCGTATGCTTTCTACGGGTCTCTTTCTGGAGATGGAATAAACCGGCAGGAAGGTCGCGATCACAGAGGTGACGAGGGCGATGCCCAGCATTATCAGCCACGACACAGGTCCGAATGAGAATATCGCCGCGCCCAGGGATGCTGCAACCTGGTTGTTGAGCAGCGGGCATATCACGAAGCACGCCGCCATTGCCAGCACGTAGCATATCGTCGTGATGATGGACGATTCGGAATAGAAGATCTTGAATACGTCCACGCTTCTCGCGCCGACCGCGCGCAGGATTCCGATCTCCTTCTTCTTGTTGGAAATGGATACCGATATGAAGTTGAACAGCAGCAGCATCGAGAACAACGCCATACCTATGCCCACCCAGAGGAAGATGGTTTCAAGGCTTTCGATCAACGAGTTCGCGAATTGCAGCTGATTGGACAGCGGAGACGAGAGACAGCTGAAAGAATCGTCGTCAGCCACGACGTTTTCGTCGTTGACGATCGCGGTGAGAACGTCATTTTCGGGGAAAGGGATCACCAGATAGTTGTATTTCGCGTCGGCAGATTCCTTATATTTGCTGGTCTCTTCGTAATAGTATTCTCCGTTGGGGTCGTTGCCTGAAAAGGTGTTGCCGTATTCCGCAAACAAGGACGTGTAAACGTCGTCCGCGAAATAGGTTATCGACGAGTACAGTGATCCGCCGTAAACGAAACCTGCGCAGACGAAATCAGTCTGAGACGCAATGTTTCCGGACGATTCGCAAAGTTGCAGAACTTCTTTGGAGACAGACGAAAGGTCACAGTTTTCGTTCATGAAATCAAACGCTTCTTTCAGATCGGTTTCAGTCGCAACGAAATACATGCCGTCCTCGTAGTATATGCCGTTTTCGATTATGCTCGTAGCGTTATAGAACGAGTCGTATATTTCCGAACTGGCGGCGTTACTTGCCTGGTCTATATTGTTGTAGAAGTTCGGATCAAGGGTTTCCATATACGGTACGAGTGAAGACTCGGCATATTCTTCTGCCTGCTCCGGTGTATATCCCATGGAGAGGTAGAAGTCATACTGCTCCTGCCTGTAAGATTCGATCAGGGAAGCGTATTTTTCTTTGATGAGCGCGATCTGTCTGTCGTATTCCGCTTTTGCGGCTTCTTTTCCCCGTTTGCTTGCCAGGTCGGAGATATAGATATCCAGATAGCTGCTGATCGCGGAGAACGGAACGAGCACCTCGTTCTTTTCAAGCGATGTCTTTCCTTCTGTGAAGAATACGGCTTTTTCGCCTGCTATCGGATATTCGCTCACCGGAGCAATATGTTGTATATAGCAGAGCTGGTACTGATACGAGTCGTCAAGATTTATATTCAGATACAGAGAGTCCGAGAGAGAATATTTGGACATATCCTTATAGTTTGAGCCGGACAGGATTATCTGATGTTCGTCGTAAAATTCTTCAGAGACAAGCACCATGCTGTACATGCCGGATTTGATCAACTGCTGGTGCGTCGACGAAAGATCGCTGTCTGAAGGTTCGGTACCCTCTTTTATCGTGTCGTACTTTTCGGGAGGAGCCGCCTGGTAGACGCCGCGTACGGTTACCGGTATCGTGTTGGACGAGCCGTTGCAGTTCAGCGCCAGCGTTTTGCCCACAATGTCTCCGTATTCGTTCAGCGTAACGTAGCCGCTCGACGCAGAATAGCCGTCATAAAGCCCGGCTTGTTTCAGCGAATCGAAAAGGAAAGACGAGATCACGACGTCGTTTTTGCCCAACGCGCCGAGGTCCGTGCTTGTCAGAAGTTGGAAGCCGCTCGAATCCTGATTTACCTCAACGAACATACCGATGTTTGTCGAATAGTAGACAGACGAGAGGTTTTTGGTGTTGACGACCGGGATGCTGTTGTTGCTCTGATAATTAGCTGCGGAAAAATTGTATGCGCCGTAAACCGTGCCGTATTTTTCTTTCGCCGCATCAAGTTCGTCGGGCGTGAACCTTGTCATATAATATGAGGTGTAGGAGTTCGTCTCTTTTCCGTAAGTATAATACGTCGTCGTGTAATTGTAATTCTTGACGGAATAAAGATAATCGTAGCCCGACTGCTGATACGTGCTGACCGCCGTCGTCTTTGCGTTGTAGAAAGTCAGCGTGGAGAACAGACCGAACATCACGAACGCCACCACGGAGAGAAGCACCGTGAAGAACAACCTGAACGGCTTGACCTTGAGTCCGCTCGCTCCGATGCGCAGCGCGTGTCTCAACGGCAGGCGCGAACGGATCAGCTTGTTTTCTTCGGCAGTGTATTCTCTGCTCTTTGTATCAGATTTTTCGGTATCGCGGAAACTTTCCTTCGAGTTGTTTTCGTCGATCTTCGCGGCTTTCTTGTATGCGGAAACTTCTTTTTCTCCGCTTGCGATCACCGCCCCGCCTTTCTTTGAGGACAAAAAGTCCTTTATCCTGACGAGATCTTCGTCTGTCAGTGCGGAGCCGTCTTTGACGGATACGGTGTCGTCGCCTATGAACGAAACGTTGTCGCTTGTCTCCACGGCGGCGATCTTCGTCTTCGTCACGTCTGAAATGATCTTGCCGTCCTTCAGCTCGATTATGCGGTCGCCGTACTGCTCCGCAAATTCGCGGTCGTGGGATACGACGATGACCAGCTTCTCTTCAGACAGCTTCTTCAGCGTGTCAAGCACCTGCTTGCCCGTGTTTGAGTCAAGCGCGCCCGTCGGTTCGTCCGCAAGGATTATTTCAGGATTCTTGACGAGCGCTCTCGCAATCGCGATACGCTGTTTCTGCCCTCCCGAAAGCGTGTTGGGCTTTCTCTTGGCAAAATCTGCAAGATCCACCTTTTCAAGGATCTCGGCAATCGCTTTCTTGTCTTTGCTCTTTCCCTGAAGTTCGAGCGCAAGCGCAATGTTGTCCTCAACGGTGAATTCGTCCAGAATGTTGTATTCCTGGAAAACGAAACCCACGAACGTGTTGCGGTAACTGTCGAAATCGGCTTGAGAAAAGTCTTTGCTGCTTCTTCCCTTGATAACGATCTCGCCGCTGTCCGGAAAATCCAGTCCGCCGCACAGGTTGAGGAGTGTGGACTTACCGCTACCCGATTTTCCGAGCAGGAAGACCATCCCATTTTCGCTGAAGTTTACCGAAACGTCGTCGATCGCTCTTACGTCGTTACCCCCTTTGGCGCGGTAAACTTTTACGAGATTCTTTATTTCTAGCATTTGACCTCCTTCGCGTCGTCCGTAGCTTTTCCCAGGCGACAGGTTTTTGTTCTGAGCATAACTTGATTATATATATAAGATGCGAAGCCGTCAACAGTTATGACACAATCAGCACTTATACGATATAAGTTTTGATTATTGATAATTACCGCAGGAGTCGGCTGTGAAATAAGTCTTGTATCCTGATGAGGAGACAGGCGTGTTCATCCCGGAAGCAGAAGCGGTGACAGATATGCCCGGTCCGAAAGGAAGAGACGGGCATGGTCATGCGGAAAAAAGCTGTGATATACCGGACCGGAATAATACGAACAAGGTTTAAAGCGGCAAATTTCCGTCCCGGTGTGACCGGGAGCAATAGTCGGCTATCGCGAGTTGATGCTTGCTACGGTCAAAGAAGCTTATAACAGTTACAGGTGCATTGTAAAGCTTTGCATTATGTAGTCAGATACGAGAAACAAGGCTTGAAACTGATGCTACCTCAGGCGATGATTTTCAGTGAGTCTTTTTGAAACTACGGCATAAAACAAAAAGGCTTCGCTTTGTGAATTGGGCTACTATACGCGACAGCGACAACTGCTCCCTCCACGCGGGCGCCTCAGGGCTGATTCATATTATCCTGGTCTGGGGTATACTCAGCCTGAAAATAAATAGCGTCTTGCCCGACACAAAAGAGAAAGACAGATATGCTCATTTCGAAAGCAAGTAGCGGAAAGCTTTGCCCGGCAGTAACAGCCATGTGCCCCCGGTCTGTGAGTAAGCGACCGTAAGTTCAGGCAGAAAGAGAGTGACGAGGGCTTGAAACCGGAAGAGCGTTACAGGTATGCCAGGTCCGAAAGAAAGTGACGAGTGTCTGGCACAGATATGCTCAATTTTTAATAAAGCAACAAGTATGCTAAGTCTTGAAGAAGTGACACGGATGCAGGAACATGAAAAAATTGCGAAAATAAAAAAATAAAATTGTAAAAAAGCAGACGCGCATAACCTATGATTATATATACGAGTTAAAGCAAGAAATAAAACCAAACAGAATAAAAATATGAGGAACGGGGAAATTGCGTTAAAGCATATTCGATAATGCAACAGATGAATGAAAAGAAAGAAACAGGCAGAGATATATCCGCAAAAATTTATTGAAGCAGACGTGTCGATGCAGACATCCTTTAAAAAGCTTAAAAACTGACAATTTGAGAGTTAAAAATACGTTAAAAGGAAAAATCAAGACTTCTACTGCCAACGGCATTGTTTTCTGCCGAAAAAAGACATATAAAAACTTTACCGACAAACAAAGATACCGTTAAGCAAAGAAAGAAAAACTTGCGGAGTCCATAGGCAAAACAGAAAAGTCTGAAACGGCGCCGAAATAAAACGTTTTCAGCAAAATTGTCTGCAATGCAAATAAAAAACAGTCGAAAAGACGTAGCAAGCGCGCTTTGCGTGGCAAGTACGGTTAGTTGAAGTTATCAATCCGCATTTCTTAAGTCGGTCGCACGCGGTATTGCCGCAGTTCCTGGTGGAAATTCAGGCAGATCTGAAAGAGAGTAAGGCTTTTATTGCCAGAGAGAAATTCAGTTTGACCGGAGAAATCGCCGCTGAGACCATGCGCAAAAAGGCGACAGATGCGGACTTTAGCGCAAAAACCTCTGCCCTTACCGGTTACATTGCGTTTCCGAAAAGACTAAATTGTGGCAAAAAAGCGGCTTTCGCCGTGGCAGAGTCCGCTATCAGGCAACTATACGGTCACAAAAATGTGGATAACGTTGTCGGCGAAGTTTCACATGAAACAATTTCCGTGAAAGAGTTATCCACAATGTCTGACGGGAATCAGGCGAAAGCGATAAAAACAGGCAAATTGTCGAAAAAAGCAAAAATTTTATAAAAAACCTCCTTCGGCGGATAAGTTATCAAAAAGCGCCAATCAAGGAACATTTTTCAGCAAAGCCGAGCGTGTTTAAATAAAAAACAGCAAAAAATCGGGTGAAAAAACCGGTGATACACAAGAAGCGTCTTTATTTTGACAGGCATGCAAAATAACATGCAGAAAGTTGCACTTTATACGCAATCAGGGCGCATTAATGAAAAAGTGTGTAAAAACAAATCGCCAAGCAGGCAATCAGACAGAAAAATCGCCAAGATTTCCACATTAAGAACGATCGTGCGGTACGTAGCGACGGTAAAAAGTGAAGATAACATCTGATATTTTTGACAAATGCCTGATGTCGGCCGGTCAAGTCCGTGCTTTACTTTCTGTCCAAAAACAAAGGCGATTCGTGAAAAACATTGCAAAACGTAGCGAAAATAGCTTACTTAAACTGCAATGCGGCTTTGATGAACAAGAAAAACCCGCAGCTTATTTTGGTAAAAAGCCGGATATAACAATTTATCAGGTAAAAAATTTTATCCGTGCTTCATAAAAATGTTTGGAATATAATATTGCGAGCGTTACCCGTGATCGCATATGCAAAAGCTGAACGGACAGCTCATTTCCCGGACAATACGGTTGAAAAAGACCGTCTTTTTCCATATTGCCGCCTTTGCCGGGCGTAAAAGAGGCAATTTCTGCGCGCAAAAGACCTTATCTGTGACAAGAGTCGCCCGCCTTAAGCCGGATTTGCATCGGACAAGGCTAATCCGAGACAGGAAGCAAAGATCATTTTAATATTTTTTAGCGTCAAAACCTAAGCGCCTGGTAAAAACAGACGAAAAATTAACGTCAGCGGTGTCAAAACTCAAAAGCCGTATAAAATCCGGATTGCGTTTGTCGGAAGGGGCAATGCGGAATTAAAAGCCGTTTGCAAAACGACGAAAGCGGGTGTCGGGGTAAACGCGCGGGGTGTTGAAAGCGCAATAAAGAGCAATGTTTATAGCCGTAAATCCCCGGGCGAAAAAACGCCGTCAAACAAAGTGAATTTGCAGGGGCAAAAACCGTTTCACTCCCCTGCGTCATCATGCGCGC
>CALWKT010000012.1 GCA_944381335.1 uncultured Christensenellaceae bacterium | reverse complement strand
GCCCCCGCACCATTATTGCCGATCAAAGACCGTAACGCTTCTTGAACTTATCTACTCTACCGCCGGTATCAACGAGCTTCTGCTTGCCGGTATAGAAAGGATGGCACTTGTTGCAAACGTCTACTTTAATGACGTCGACGTCCTTGGTGGTGCCGCAAACGAACTTCTCGCCGCAGGTGCACTGGATGATCACGTCATGATATTTGGGTTGAATGCTCTCTTTCATGTTCTTCACCTCACTGAATTCTTTTACGCACATACGATTATACATATTTATCTTTTTCAAGTCAAGCGTTATACACGGATTTTTTTACGATTGAAAAATTTACCTCGATTTGACCCCTCCGGTCTTTTTCACGTCGTTTATGCCCTTGCAATCCGACAAAAATTGTGCTATGATAAAAACCACTTAAAGTGTGAGAGGAAGTTATATGAAATCTTTGGTCCTGACTGAACCGGGCAAACTTGAACCGGTTGTCAACGAAGAAAAGGACGTGCCGCACGATTGTGTCAAAGTCCGCATTGCGCGCGCTTCGATCACGTCGTCAGATCTGTCCGCTTTCAAAGGAAAATCCAATTTTTATCCTGTTATGCCGTCAAGAATAGCGATGGGACTTGTCAGCGAAAGCTCTGATTTCACGCTGAAAACCGGTCAGAGGGTCATGCTTTCACCTTACCGCAAGTCGCAGGGCGTTTTCCAGGTCAGCGGCGTGGATAAAAACGGCTATCTCGCAGATTACGTCATCGTGCCTCTTTCCGAGGTTTACGCGATACCAGAAGGGATCTCGGACGAAGCCGTCGTGTTCATTGAAGACGTCGCGCTTGCCGAAAACATCATAGAACGCCTGGACGTGGGTAAAACTCAGTATATCCTGCTCAACGGCTGCTCCGCGCTCAACTACATTCTGGGTCAGCTTTCCATATATTACCAGGCGATACCCGTGATCATCGACAAGGACCAGGAACTCCTCGACCTTGCGCAGGACCTCGGGATATACTACACCGTCAATCCCAACGAAGAAAACGTATATCAGAAAGTCAAAGAGATCACCTCGGGCAAGATGTGCGATTATATGGCGCTTGACCTGGACACTCATCCGGACATGGAAGGTCTGCTCTCCTGTATGCGCGAAGGCGGCAAACTCTGCCTTGCCGGTCTTGACAAAAAAACAGAAAATCTTACCACCGACCTCGCGCCGGTATTTACCAAAGGTCTTGAGATCTTCGGTCTGAACAACGGCGACGGAGAAATCGAAACCGGCATCAATATGATCGCGACCGAAGTCGTGAAAGTCGACAAGCTCGTTGAAAGGATCGTCGACATATCAGAAGCCGCCAAGGTGATGGAAAGCATGTCCAAGGAACCGCCTCACGCTTTGAAAACAATTGTGAAATGCTGAAAACACAGCCGCTTTACAGCGGCTTTTTTTCATCGTCCGAGCAAGATAATGGTTTTACAGAATTTTCCTGCCCGTGTTTGTTATCTCTTGAATAGCATATCCGCTATCCTGTCGATCGTACCCGCGCCGAGAAGCAGGATTATCCCCTTTTTGTCAAGACGCGTTTTTATATAATCCGCGGCGGCTCCGTAACCGTCCATATACATGCACCCAGTCTTTTTGCATTTTAGTCTCAGATACAGATCATAAGCCGTTCCGCCCTCTATATTACTTTCCCGCGCCGCATACGTGGGCAGGATAACAACCTCGTCCGCCCAATAAAAGCTGTCTGCAAAATCGTCTATCATAGACTTTGTGCGGCTGAACGTATGCGGCTCGAAAAACACTGTTATCTCTCCCCTTGTCATCACCCTCGCCGTGTCGATCGCCGCGGCTATCTCTCCCGGATGATGCGCATAATCCACGATCACTCTCGCGCCGCCTTCAAGCATCCCTTTACATTCGAAGCGCCTGCTCACACCGCAAAACCCCGCAAGCGCTCTGCCCGACGCAGAAATATCCAGTCCCAGCCCGTCTGACACCGCAAGAGCGGCAAGTGCGTTCAGTATGTTGTGTTTGCCGTATACCTGAGAGGTGAATCTTCCGACGCAAACCGAGTATCTGTAAACCGAAAAAGAATATATTCCGTTTTCGTAACTTACGTCGTCCGCTCTGTAATCGCAGTCCGGATTAAAGCCGAAAGTCAGCGTTTCCACTCCTTTCAGCTGAAAATGATCTTTCAGATTGTAGTCTACGACAAGCAGTCCGCCCTGCCTGACGTTTTCTGCAAATCTTGCGAAAGTCCGCTTCAGATCGTCCAGGTCTTTGTAGCAGTCAGGATGATCGAACTGTACGTTCAGCACGACTGCGATATCTGGGCTTAGCGCGAGAAAACTCCGCTTGTATTCGCAGGCTTCGGTCAGAAAAACGTCTCTGCCGGTATCGGTAAGACTTATCTCGCCTCCGGGCAGATCACCGCCTATATGCCCTATAAACCTGACTCCCTGAGCCTTGAGCATGCATGAGATCATTGCCGTGACAGTAGTTTTTCCGTGAGTGCCTGCAACGGCGACGGTCTTTTTGCACAGACTTCCTATCAGCGCGAGAAAGACCTTTCTCTCCATCACGGTTTTTCGCCTCTCTTTCGCATAGGACAGCTCAGGATCGCTTTCAGGAATACAAGCGGTATATACAACGAGTTCGGCTTTTTCCACTACGGAAACGTCGCTGCCGCAATATGCGTACACTCCGTTTTCACACAATTTTTCCAACACGGGAGAATCAGCCTTGTCCGAACCGGTGACAGTCATCCCCATCCCGGCGCAAAGCAGGGCAAGCGCCTTCATGCTCACTCCCGCAACTCCGATAAAATGCACGTTATGAAAATCAGTCAGATCAAGCATACAACATTATATGCTCGCTCAACCGGAAATGTCCTGGATCGCTTGTTTATTTTACTGTTTTTAACGCTGACGATAAATATAAAAACGATAAGAAAAAATACACTTGGCGCGTTGTTGTACGATATCTTACCTTAAATTTAAATTAATAAAATTTTTAAGTTTTTTTTTAATTAAAAATATTGTTTTTTAAAAATTATTATGATATATTGTTATTACTAAAGCAAAACCGTAACGAGGTATCTATGAAAATTACCGACATAAAAATCAGATTGGTCACCAAAGAAAACGACAGGCTCAAGGCCGTTGCTTCCGTCGTGTTCGACGAATGTTTCGTGCTTCACGACATCAAGATCATAGACGGCAAACTCGGGCTTTTCATTGCAATGCCCAGCCGCAAGACCCCCGACGGCGAATATAAGGACATCGCGCACCCGCTGAACACGGAAACACGCGACGAGATCAACCGCAAAGTGCTTGAAGCATATGAAAAATCCTTGCTTGAAGCAGGAGCGTCTCCCTCTGCCGAATAATCAGACATTCTCACTTTTAGAATACAACACCTCAAAAAAGGCAACCGCATATTTTTTTCACGGTTGCCTTTTCCCTTTGGCTTTTACAGCCTGTCCTTTTCCATCATCTTGTATAGTTCGTTGTAGACGGGCAGGTTTCTTTCGTATATCTTTTTGTACACTCTGTTGTAATACTGCATATATCTGACATGATTTTCGTCGATAGGCTTGAAGGAATCTTTGACTCTGACCATGCCCGCGACCGCGTCTTGTATCGTCCCGTAATAACCGAGCGAGCTGAATCCGACGATCGCGCACCCGAGTCCGCTGGTTTCGTACGTCTGCACGCGGTACACTTCTCTGCCCATGATATCCGCTGTGATCTGACAGATAATATCGCTTTGCGATCCGCCTCCGGCGACCGCGATGCGCGTGATCTTGTTGCGCGATCTCCTCTGAAGGTTTTCCAGTCCGTCGTAGAGCGCGTAGCCGAGCCCTTCAATTATCGCCCTGTACACGTGGAGCCTGGTGTGAATATCCGAAAAACCGATCATGATCCCCTTTGCCTGCGGAGTTTTGAGTCCGGGGCCCCAATACGGCTGAACGATGAGCCCGTTACTGCCGAGCGGAATGCCGCTCAGCTTTTCGTCAAGCAGTTTTTCTGCGGAAACTCCCAATTTTTCCGCTTCTATCTTCTCGTTGAGAGCGAACTGATCCTTGAACCATGAAACCATCCAGAAGCCTCTGAATATCTGTATTTCGGGATTGTACTTGCCGTTGGCGACCGCCGTATACGCAGGCATGAACGTCTCCGGCTCAACGTATTTGTCCGTCGTGATCTCGACAGAAGCCGCTGTGCCCAGGCTGACAGAGGCGACGTCTTTTGAAAGACAACCGTTTCCCACAGTTTCGCACGCCTTGTCCGCGCCCGTCGCGATAAACGGCAAACCTTCCTTGATCCCCGTCTGCTCACTGCACTCCTTTGTTATGTATCCTATCACGTCGCCCGGATCGACAAGTTCGCACATCTTATCCGTCGGGCAACCGAAAACGGGGAAATTGAGCGCGTATTTGCTCATCCAGTCTCTCTTGCGGTAATCGTACGGGAACTTTGCAGCCTGTCCGGCTCTGCTGTCAGCAAGTCTCCCGGTGAATTTATAATTATACCATGCGGTCGGCATGACGATCTTGGCGGTTTTTGCCCAGACGTCGGGCTGATTGACTCTGACCCAGTTGGTATAGCTTGTCTTTCTTGAAACCTTTGCCGTCTCTCCCATACCTACGACGGCATAAAGAAACCTGTTCAGAAGCGGCATTGGATCAGGACACTTGACCTCGCGCTTGTCCATCCACATGATCGCATTGCGCGTAGGATTGCAGTCTTTATCAAGGAAAACAAGTGAATTTCTGACGCTTGTTGCCGTTACGCCGACAATGTCATTCCATCTGTCACCCACTTCCTTTTTGAGTTCCTGCGAAACTTTGCAGATTCCCTGCCAGCTTTCCACGGGGTTTTTCTCCGCTCTGTTGTCATTCTTGGAAATATACGGCGGTTCGTCATGCTTTGTCTTTCCGATCAGGTTTCCCTTGCTGTCGAAAAGCAGAGCGCGTGTGCTTTGCGTGCCCACGTCGAATACCAGAATGAGCGGCTCGGAACTACGCATTTTCTCCTCCTGTTTCTTCGAGTTTTCTGTAATCTACCTTTCCTATCTGCGTAAGCGGCAAACGGGAACGGAATTCAACGACCCTCGGGATCGCGTATTTGAGCAACTTGGCTTTTATCTCTGTGACCACCTTTTGCTCAAGCGCCTTTTCGTCGGCGCCCTCTTCCGGTTGGATTATCAGCCTTACGGCAGGTTTGCCGTCGTCAGTCATTGAGACGACGCAACTGCGTCTGACACCTTCCACCTTGTTCACAACGTTTTCTATCTCTTGCGGAAACACGTTGTTTCCCGCAATCTTTATCACCCTTTTTTTACGGTCGACGAAATAGACAAATCCGTCTGGGTCTATTCTGCCCATGTCTCCCGTGCGCACCCATTTCGCTCCGTCATATTCGAAAAACGCGTTTTCCGTCGCCGCCTTGTCGCCGTAGTACCCGGTCATCAT
>CALWKT010000011.1 GCA_944381335.1 uncultured Christensenellaceae bacterium | reverse complement strand
CGAAGAAATATTATTTTGACGGAACCAACGCATACTACACAAACAATACCAACACTAAAGATCTGACTATGGACGAACAGACCAAGGAGCTGTCCACGGCAAGCTGGGGAGAGTTCGCTCCGTTCACCGGCGACGTAGCAGAGGAAAACCGCGTGCTTACAGAGCATATGACCACCTACGATCTTTCAAAAAGGGATTATCTTGCGGAAGAACACGACGACAAGGTTTACACGTCGGACGGCGTATATTATTGCACGATCACGATCGATTGCAGCGAAGAGGCGATGAAGACCACTCACAGAGCCGCACTTGACGAGTTCCTCGCAAACACGGGTGCAAAGGAGGCTGGTTTCACCTGCGAGAATACGACGATAGATTTCGCGATAAAGGAGATAGACGGACAGATGAAGTTTCTCATCTGGAAGAGAAACGAGGTTTACAGCGGAAAGCACTCTATGGTGTCTACGGTCACTGTGAGCTGTCAGCAGACGTGCATAGCGTATTTCAGCTACGGCAATGCGGAGATAACGGCACAAGATCTTGCCGGACTGAATAAATAAATCCGAAAAAACTTTCCGATAAAGCGAAAAACCCGATACGTGTCGGGTTTTTCTGCTATATTTAATTTTTTAACGTTACAAAATGCTGTTCGCGCGCTTTAAACCGAATACTTAAACGCGGATTTTGCCAGCGGCGGATATTAAGCAATCGCAGCCTCCGGTTTCAGGGCAGAGAATCACGGGAATATGCCGCGTTTTTTCTTTGCCGTGCAAAGTCTTTCTATTGCGACTGCGTAAGCCGCGAGGCGGTAACTGATCTTGTAGTCGCGCGCCTTGTGATATACGTCGGTCAGCGCCCTCGTCATGACTTTGAAAAGGGTCGCGTTGACGTCGTTTTCGTCCCAGGTCAGAGATTGCAGGTTCTGAACCCACTCGCAGTAAGAGACTATTACGCCGCCCGCGTTGGTCAGGATGTCGGGAAGCACCACGATGTCGCGTGTTTCGAGCACCGCGTCGGCTTCCACCGTCGTAGGTCCGTTTGCGGCTTCTATGATAAGGCGACAATTGAGTTCTTTCGCAACTTCTGCGGTGATCTGGTTTTCGAGTGCGGCGGGGATGAGTATGTCGCATTTCGTCGTAAGCAGGGCATGATTGTCGATATGTTCCACGCCGTCTGCGGTGTAGTCTTTGAGCAGTTTGTGCTGTTTTACGAAGTTGCATATCTCAGGGATATTCAGTCCGCTTTCTTTCCTTATGCCGCCGGAGACGTCGGATACAGCCACGATCTTGCAGCCCTTTTCGTAGAGAAGCCTTGCGGCGACGCTGCCCACGTTGCCCATGCCTTGCACGGCGACGCTGACGTCTGACGGAGCAAGTTTGTATTTGTCCAGCACTTCCATTGTGATTATCATGACTCCGCGCCCGGTTGCTTCGGGTCTGCCGAGCGAGCCGCCGACTTCAAGGTCCTTGCCCGTCACTACGCCCGGGATCGTGTAGCCGTTCATCATGGAGTAAGTGTCCATGATCCAGTCCATGACTTGCGCGTTGGTGCCGACGTCGGGGGCGGGGATATCCTTTTCAGGACCTATTATCGGAAGGATCATTGCCGTATACCTGCGTGTAAGTCTTTCCAGTTCGGCTTTGGAGAGGGTGGACGGGTCCACTTTTATGCCGCCTTTCGCGCCGCCGTACGGGATGTTGACGACCGCGCATTTAAAACTCATCCACGCGGCGAGAGCTTTTACCTCGTCGATATTTACGCTCTGGTGGTATCTGATGCCGCCTTTACACGGACCTCTGGAAGTGCTGTGCTGCACGCGGTAGCCTTCAAAGACGCGCACGCTTCCGTCGTCCATTTTTACGGGGACCGAGACTTTTAGTTCTCTTTCGGGGTACTTGATGAGTACGTAATCTTCCTCTTTCATTCCGACCGCTTTCGCCGCCTTGTCAAGGACGGACAAAAAGTTGTCGTACGGATTATACCTTTCTGCCATATCTTCCTCCTTGCTTTTTCTGATTTTATTCTAACATGCGGGAGCATACAATTTCAATATTAAAAATTTTTTTGCCCTGTCTACAAAAAATTGTTGATTATTCCCCGTTTGTATATTAAAATATAATCAGTAAGTAAACCGGAGAAAGACTATGGAACACGTCAACAGATTTAAAACGGACAAGCGTAGCCGCAAATCCAGGCAGGCTATAAAAGAAGCTTTCAAAGAGATGGTGCTGACTCAGGAAATGAGTCATATCGTGATAAAGGATCTGGCTGAGAGGGCGGACGTCAACCGTAAGACTTTTTACCTGCATTATACTGACGTTTACAACGTTCTCGAGGATGTTGAGGACGAACTTCTCGAGGATATCAAGAAGATATTCAGCAAGTTTGACATGAACAAGATCAAGACAGACCCGTATCCGCTTCTGATAGCGATCAGCTCAGGGGTGTCTGGCAGTGAGAACGAAACGTTCAACAAATTGCTGTTTTCCAGCACGATCTCGGGAAACTTTATGAGAAAGATCAAGGACATGCTCAAAAACGAGTTGTTTAATTCATACAAGATCAACAATGCAAACGTGTCAAGAGCGAACATAGCGCTTTCTTTTATCGTATCCGGCGTGGTGGACTGTTACAGAGACTGGTACCTGTCAGACAGAAAAGAAAGCCTTGAAGATCTTGCAATGGAGCTTTCCGAGCTTATCAAACACGGAATGGCGCGTTATTTCGAGAGCTGATGTCCGGAGAGAGAATTTGCCGGCTGTGCCCGAGAAACTGCGGCGCGGACAGAAGCGTGCGCAGTGGGTATTGTTCCGTCGGGAACTCGCTGAAGCTGGGCAGGGCGGCGCTTCATTTCTGGGAAGAACCCGTACTGGCGGGCAAATGCGGCAGCGGCGCCGTATTTTTCAGCGGTTGTCCGCTCAGGTGCGTATATTGTCAGAATTACGCGTTGTCCGGCGGAGAGGGGATCGAGATCACGGTAAGCCGTCTTGCGGATATATTCAGAGAACTCGAAGATCAGGGCGCGGACAATATAGACTTGGTGACCGGCACTCATTTTGTTCCGCAGATAGTGAAAGCGCTTGAGCTGTACAAGCCGCGTGTTCCCGTGGTTTTCAACTGCGGGGGATACGAGCGCGTGGAAACGCTGAAAATTCTGGACGGCGCGGTCGACGTTTATCTGCCCGATTTCAAATATTCTGACAGAGGGCTTGCCGCGCGCTATTCCAACGCTCCCGATTATCCCGAAGTAGCCGCAGAGGCGCTCAAAGAAATGAAAAGACAGACCGGGAAGACAGTCCTTGGAAAAGACGGACTCATAAAAAAAGGGCTGATCGTAAGGCATCTGGTGTTGCCGTCTGCCGTTGCGAATTCAAAAGGAGCGCTGGATACGGTTTCGGAAATTGTCGACAAGGACGGAGATTACCTGTCGCTTATGAGTCAGTATATTCCGTTCGGAAGGGCGGCGGATTTTCCGGAGATAAACAGAAGGCTTAAACCGGTGGAGTACAAAGCGGTCGTAGCGCACGCGCGCAAACTCGGCTTTGAAAACGTTTTCATCCAGCTCGCCGACAGCGCGGACGAAGAGTACGTTCCAAAGTTTGACGGCAGAGGAGTGCTGAAAAGAGACGGGAAAAACAAAGGAAATTGAAATTGTGAATTTACGGCGCGGTAGGCGCCGTTTTTTTTACGCGACGGGCGCCGATACAAAAAGTATGTTTGAAAGCAACAAAAAAACGCCGCCCGTAAAGGCGGCGTCAGTCGTTTCCGGTCTCAGTTGATCCAGCTGTCGTCAGCGGGGATCTGATACAAGGGAGCGTTTTCTTTGTTATAAGTGAAGTATTTGTGCCACTCGTTTTCGCTGTAACCTTTGAGTATGGTGATCAGAGATCCTTGCCAGCTGTCGTAGGTTTCGTAAAGTCTGAAAAGACCGCAGTCCCAGATC
>CALWKT010000010.1 GCA_944381335.1 uncultured Christensenellaceae bacterium | reverse complement strand
GCTCAGTTCTCTTCCGAGAGAGCCGAGAGAATAGGTGATATTCTCACCCCAGGTAAGCCCTTTATTCAAAGCCTTGGAACTCATAACCTTCTCCTTTAACCTTATTATAATAATTTTAACACACGCGGCGCGCGTTTTTCAACAATCTTATCATACAAATTAGTCTAATATTTTTACGTTTTTGTATATAAAAATATCGTAAAAACTCACTTTTTTGCGTAAAATCCACAAATTGATCTCTTTCAGACACCGGATTTACAAGACTTGGGAAAATCAACTCCTCTCATGAGGTTCTCCCTCAAAGTCTCAGACCCGTAAAAGCCGGTTTTTGCGTTCAGATCCTGTACACGACGGCTTCAAACGGACGTATCTCTCTGTTGCCGAGCGGCATGATCTCGTCGTAATTGCAGATCTCCGCATGCGCGCTTTTTCCTTTCCACTCGTCTGGCAGGGCGAACTTTACCGGCTTTGAGGTAAAATTGCAGATCACCGCAAGCGCGCCTTCTTTAAGCCTGCGCTCGTATACGTAAAGGCTGCCGCTGTTTTTGTAAAACTCGCGGAACTCTCCTTCTATTACAAACTCGTTGCCGAGGCGGTATTTTATCAGCCTTCTGTAAAAATTCCAGACGCTGGACGGGTCGCGTTTCTGAAGGTCCACGTTTTTGTATACGTAGTCCGGATTGACAGTCATCCACGGTTTCACGCCTTCTGCGGTAAACCCTGCGTTGGCTTCGGACGACCATTGCATAGGCGTGCGGGCATGGTCTCTCGCCACTTTTGAAAGCACCTTTCTGACCAGCGGCAGCATGAAAGGTACCTTCCCGAACGCTTTGAGCACGTTGACTGACAGCACGTCTTCGTATACCTCGTCGGCTTTCATAGACGGGTCTTCTCTGTCGTCGCACTCTTTCAGGTATTTCGCCTCTTTCACCGGCAGATTGGTCATGCCTATTTCCTGCCCCTGGTATATGAAAGGCACGCCCCTCTGCATATACAGCGCGACGGCGAGCATCTTTGCCGCCTCGTCGAAATGCCCTTTGCATTTGTAGCCTACGAAACGCGGCATACAGCGCGGCTGATCGTGATTTTCAAAAAAGAGCGTGGGCGCGCAGGTCTTGGGCAAAGCCTGCCAGCGCGCGAAGATCGCTTTGAGTTTTTTCAGGCTTACGTTGTGAGGCAATATCTGAAGATATCTGTCCGCGTTCGTATGCTCGAACGAAAACACGCAGTCAAGTTCTCCGAAACGCTCGTCGACGTACTGTGCGGCGTTTTCGCTGGTTATCCCCATTGCTTCGCCCACTATGGTCGTATCGTATCTGTTCCAGGACCTGTCCGCAAGTTCCTTTATGAATTTGTGCCAGTTGTCGGTCAGGCAATATTGTTCAAAGCCGATCAGCGGCAGCTTTATCTTGCCGTCAGGCAGACCGTCTTTTTTGGATATGTAGGTGATGACGTCGCATCTGAACCCGTCCACTCCCTTTTCAAACCAGAAATTGCAGATGTCCGCCACTTCCTGCCTTACCTTGGGATTGTTCCAGTTCAGGTCGGGCTGCTTGTAAGAAAACAGATGCATATACCATTCGTCCGTCTCCTTTTCGTACTTCCAGGCAGGTCCGAGGAAGTTGGACATCCAGTTGTTGGGCGGGCGGTTGCCTTTCTTTCCCTTTCCCTTTTTCCAGTAATAATAATCTCTGTAAGGGTTGTCCTTGCTTTTCCTGCTTTCTTTGAACCAGTTGTGTTCGTCCGAAGTATGGTTCACGACAAGATCCATGATAAGTTTTATCCCGCGCTCGTGAAGCCCTTTTACAAGTTCCTCGAAATCCGCCATCGTGCCGAACTCGTCCATAATGTCGCGGTAATCGCTGATGTCGTAGCCGTTGTCGTCGTTGGGCGATTTATAGCACGGAGACAGCCACACAGCGGTGATCCCCAGTTCTTTCAGATAGTCCAGCCTGGAGATTATGCCTCTCAGATCTCCGATGCCGTCCCCGTTGGAATCGCAAAAGCTGCGCGGATAAATCTGATAGAAAAAACTGTCCTTATACCATCTGCTCTTCATGATCTTCCTCCCCGTTTACCGTCTCGGACGGAACCTTGTATTTCGTGCTCGCAAACGTAATAACGCTTACGCTTTTCGCCTTTGCTTTCAGAAGGACCGATGCGACTTCGCTTGCCGTAGCGCCCGTCGTCATTACGTCGTCGACGAGAAGGATCCGTCTGCCCCTGACTCCTGCCGCGTCTGCGACTTCGTATACGCCTTTCACGTTCAGCTCTCTTTCTGCGTGTCCCAGGCTTGCCTGTTCCTTGTTGTCTTTGATCTTGACCACGGCTCCCGGCGCATAATCGAGTTTCAGCGCCCGCGATATCTCGCGCGCAAGCAGCGCGGACTGGTTGTAACCTCTCTTTTTCTTTCTCTTCCCGGAAAGCGGCACCTCTACGACAAGGTCGCAATCGTACTTTTCATCCAGATATTTGTCCACCATAAGGTTCGCCATATATCCGGCGTAATACCGTTTCCCCGCAAACTTCAGCCCGTGCACCAGAGTTACGGCGGATCCCTCGTATACGCAGACGGATCTTGCGAAAGAAAACTTTCTTTCGTTGTTCTGGCAGGTATTGCAGTAATCCGCTTCGTTGGCGAGCTTTCTGCCGCATTTCCTGCAGATCTCGCCGTCGTTTAGCGGAAGACCGGCAAGGCATTGCGGACACAGTCCGCTCCTCGGTCTGTCGTAAACTTCTCGGTCGCAGATCAGACAGTTGCAATCGTCGACAAACAGCGTTTTCGCAATACGTGTCAACAATATCGCGGCTTTCTCAGCGCGTCTGCTTCCGTAAGGAGCGTAAGAAGCCATCAGTCGAAAAGCCCCGTGGACATATACCTTTCGCCGCCGTCGGGAAGTATCACAACCACCCTCTTGCCGACGTTTTCCTTTCTCTTTGCCACTTCGATCGCTGCGGCGAGCGCGGCTCCGGACGATATGCCGCAAAGAAGCCCTTCTGTCTTTGCCAGTTCTCTTGCGCCTTCTTTCGCTCTTTCGTCAGTCACGTCGATCACTTCGTCGATCACTCCTCTGTCGAGCGAGTCGGGAATGAAGTTGGCTCCTATGCCCTGTATCGCGTGCGGTCCCGCATAGCCTTTTGTGAGAAGTGGGCTTGAAGCGGGCTCTACGGCAATGACCTTAACCCCCGGATTGTGCGCTTTCAGCACTCTTCCGGTACCGCTCAGCGTGCCGCCTGTGCCGACAGAAGCGACAAAAACGTCCACCTTTCCGTCCGTGTCCGCGATTATTTCCTTCGCGGTGGTCAGCTCGTGCGCCCTCGGGTTTGCCGGGTTTGCGAACTGATTCGCGATGTATCCGCATTTTTCCTTCGCCAGTTCTTCCGCCTTGTCGAGCGCGCCCTGCATGCCTTGCTCTGCCGGAGTCAAAACGACTTCTGCTCCGAGCGCGGCAACGAGTTTGCGCCTCTCCACGCTCATGCTTTCGGGCATGACCAGAATAACTTTATAGCCTTTGAGCGCGCCGACGAACGCGAGCCCTATCCCCGTATTTCCTGAAGTAGGTTCGATTATCGTGCCGCCCTCTTTGAGTTTGCCATCCTTTTCTGCCTGCGCGATTATTTCGACGGCGACCCTGTCTTTCACGCTGTACGGGTTAAAACTCTCCACCTTGGCGCAGATCTCGGCGCCGAGCGCGTATTTTTTTGCGATCCTTTTCAAACTTACAAGCGGCGTTCTGCCGATCAGCTCTGCCGCGTCTGAGTATATTTTCATAGCTTACCTCTCTGTTTCATATATAAATAATACTATACCGCGCGCGCCTTTTCAATACCCGCGCTTTATTTTTTTCAACTCTTTTGTCTGTCGCGTCGATTTGCATATTGAAATGCGCCCGTATGTGTTGTATAATTGTTACGGAGGCGAATATGAACAACCTGAAAACCGTATGGTCCGACGAACCGGACACCTCGGCTTACCCCCGCCCGCAGATGGTCAGGGACAGCTACATTTCACTCAACGGCAACTGGGATTACAAGATAATAAAAGGCGACCTTTCGTACAGACCCGACGCAAGCGAAACTTACGACGGAAAGATCGTCGTGCCCTTTGCGCCTGAAAGTTTCTTATCCGGAGTAAACCGCACTCTTATGCCCGACGAAGTTCTCGTATACCGCTCCTTTTTTACAAAGGAGACGGGCGACGTCGCTCTGCTCCACTTCGGCGCGGTCGATTACAAATGCAGAGTTTACGTGAACGGATCGCTTGCCGCTGAACACACCGGCGGCTATACTCCGTTCGAATGTGAGATTCAAGCGTATCTGAAAGAAGGACAAAACGAACTTGTCGTATGCGTTACGGATCCGTCTGACACAAAGCCGATCAGCCGCGGAAAACAGGCGATGAATCACGGCGGTATATGGTATACCCCAACAAGCGGAATCTGGCAGAGCGTGTGGCTGGAATACCTGCCGACGGAATACGTAAAAAGATTCAGATACACGTCCGACATAGAGTCGATGACGGTGAAAATAACTGCTGAAATCAACACGGGCTCAAAAAATTTTAAAGTAACGTCACATGACGGAAAGACCTACGAAAGCGTTGACGGCAGCGTCACCGTGGACTGCAGAGGTTGCGGACTGTGGTCACCTGAGACCCCCTCTCTCTATCCTTTCGAGATAACGGTCGGCAAAGACAAAGTCGGCGGCTATTACGCGCTCAGGAAATTTTCGGTCGGCAGACGCAAGGACGGCAAGCCGTGCTTTATGCTCAACAACAAACCCTGTTTCATGACCGGTCTGCTCGACCAGGGATACTGGTCAGACGGCTTATATACCGCACCGAGCGACGAAGCGCTCGTCTACGATATAGAGCTCGCTAAAAAATGCGGTTTCAATACTCTCAGAAAGCATATTAAAATCGAACCGCTGAGGTGGTATTATCACTGCGACAGACTGGGCATGATTGTCTGGCAGGACTTCGTAAACGGCGGCGGAGGATTCAATCCTCTCGCCTCACTGATATTCCCCAACGTAGGAATAAAGATCAAGGACAGCCGTTACGGTTTTTACTGCCGTAAGGACAAGGAAGGGCGCGACCTGTACTACAAGGAAATGAAAGAAGTCGTCGACCTTCTCGGCAGCAGTCCCTGCATTGCGCTGTGGACCCCTTTCAACGAAGCATGGGGGCAATTCGACAGCTTAAAAGTGTGCGAATATCTGCGTTCTCTCGACGACACACGCATCATCGACCACGCGAGCGGCTGGTGCGACCAGGGAGGCGAAATAAGGAGCATACACAAATATTTCGTTCCTTTCAGGATGCCCAAAAGGGAAAAACGCCCCGTCATTCTCAGCGAGTTCGGCGGTTACAGCATGAAAGTCGAAGATCACGCGTTTTCAGACAAGATCTTCGGCTACGCGATCTATAAAGAAACCGGCAAGCTGAACGGTGCGATAAAGGATCTGTGGGAAAAAGAGCTCCTGCCCGCTAAAGAAAACGGGCTATGCGCCTGCATTTACACCCAGCTTTCTGACGTGCAAAGCGAAGTAAACGGGCTTGTCACCTATGACCGCCGGGTCGTCAAGGCAGACGAAAAAGCGCTGAAGGATCTGAACGACAGACTGACGCGGGAGTAATACCCGCGATTCATCCGAAAAAACGTCAATTTGCAAAAAAAGACAAACGGCTTGCGCCGTTTGTCTTTTTTTGTCTGACAGAAAATTACTTGGAAGCTTTCTTTCCCGCTTTCTTTGCGACGGGTTTCTTCTCTTCCGCCTTTACCTCTGCTTTAGCCTCAGCTTTTACCTCGGTCTTTTCGACTTTGGCTTCAGCCTTCTTAGCGACTTTCTTCGCAGCGGGCTTCTTTTCCGTTTTTACCGCCTTGGAACCGTTATAAGCGTCATAAGCGACCGCGCAGGGATATTCAACCTGCTTGTCGCATTTAGCGCAAAAATCGTAGCTGCCGCAGCAGTCGTAGCCTTTCTGTTCGCTGTCGAGCCATTTCTGGACGTCGAGCGCGCTCTGTCTTTCTACAGTGTTCATCTTACATTCCTCCGATGAAAATTTTTTTGTTCTGAAATGTTATATCATTATTTGAGCGATAAGTCAAATAATTGATAGCGAAAATCAACTTTTTTGTTAAAAATTATAATTTCAAGCGTGTATATTATCTCCTAAAACATCATGCTCGATTGACAGCGGGAAGCACCCAACTTATACTTTACTTATCTGAAAAATCTCTGAGGTAGTGTGAAAATGAAAAAATCAATAGCGCTTGCGGCGTGCTTCGTCATTATTATCACTGCTATTTTCGCATTAGTCTCGTGCGACGGCGAAAAATGGCAGAACGACGCCTACGACCTCTCTCTCCCGGTACTCGGAAAAGACGGTTGGCATCTTGTTTTCGAAGACGGCTTCGACGGCAGTGAACTGAACGAAGGGATAACTTTCGGAGAAAACTACGACGGAAACAGAGAGATCTGGACGACTTCACCGCACGCGATACGCTATGAAAGCAACGATAAGAACAAGCCGGAGCAAAACGTCTACTGGTGCCCTGACGCCGTGACCGTTGCGGACGGCACTCTCCAAATAAGAAGTTTTTATTCCGAAAACAACGTATGTCCCGACGGCACCTGCCCGTCTGAAGGAAGATTCACAGGCGGTATAGAAACGCGCGCCGTGATCGGAAACCAGAACGACAACAAGGGTTCGTCCGACGAGCTTCTTTTCGCGCAGGCATTCGGCTATTTCGAGACGCGAGTCAAATTCCCTGACGCGGACGGACTGTGGTCTGCGTTCTGGCTTCAGTCGTCCAATATGCGTAAAGTCGGCGCGGAAGGGGTAGACGGCACAGAGATCGACGTGTTTGAAAGCGCGTTTATCAAGCATCCGGAAAAGATGGGGCACGCCCTGCTCTGGAACGGCTACGGCGAGTTCGCAAAGGTCGATGACTATATAGTTGACACCGGCACCGATCTTTATGACGGCTATCACACTTTCGCGCTCAAATGGACTCCGCTTTATTACGTGTTTTACGTTGACGGTCAGCCCACATGGGCGAGTATGGGCGGCGGAGTGTCCCACGTAAAGGAGTTTTTGCGCCTTACCGTGGAGATAGACGCCGGCGACGGATACGGACCTCACGGTCAGCGCATCGGCAAATTCGACGAGGACTCAGAGAGCGTGTTTTACGTGGACTACGTAAAGGTCTGGCAGAACTCCTCTTACGCGCAATACGAGATATCAGACGACTGCTTCGGAGGCGATCTGGATTTTACCAGCTGACAAAATCAAACCCGAAAACCAGAAACGTGTAAACAAAAAGCGCCGCTTCAGGCGCTTTTTTCTTCTTGTTAAGTTTGCTTTTCAGATCTTGCCTGTCTTTTCCCCGTCCAGTTTTTCAAGCAGGGCTTCCAGTTCTTCATACCCGCATACGGTATAGTCTGGCGACGCTATGCCTTCGACGGCATTTCCGTTCGGATTGAACCACACGCCGGTTATCCTCGCATTGTTCGCGCCGAGTATATCTGACGAAAGCGAGTCTCCGACAAGCACCGTGCGCGACTTGTCGAAATCCTTTATATGCGAAAACACATAGTCGAAAAATCCCTTGTACGGCTTCGCACAGCCTATCTGCTCAGAATAGAACTTGTCCTCAAAAAATCCGTCTATGCCCGCGGTTTTAAGTCTTGCTATCTGAGTAGGCTGAGTGCCGTTGGTCACCAGAAAAAGCCTGTATTTCAAAGAAATATTTTTAAGAAATTCAATACAGCCGTCGATGACATATCCCTTTTCAGTCAGATGAGCGCGGTACGTCGCACCCACTGTCACCGTGTCTTTACCCGTTATCCCGAACTCGTCAAAAAGCATATCGAAGCGCAGCCGGTCAAGATACTCGCGCGTGATCTTGCCCGTTTCGAGCAATTTCCAGCAATGCAGATTGATCTGCACGTATCTGTCGACGATTTTTTCGCTGACACCGATCCCGAATTCGTTCAGCGTGGTCACGATGGACTCTCTCTCGCTTTTCCCGAAATCCAGCAAAGTGTCGTCTGCGTCAAGCAGAACTATCATTTTTTCCATAAGATAATGATAACACACAATGCGGCGGCAGACAAAGCATTAATGCCGATATTCTCTCTGAAAACAGAAAAACGGAGCGGCTGCCGCCGCCCCGCCATCGGAGATTATAAGTTGTGTTGTGAAAATCATACCCGTTGATCAAGAAGACGATTTCTGCATCTTGACGACAGCACGCACGCTATGTTCACGGCGTCATGGATCAGGAACTTCTTTTCAAGCCCCGTCTTTTCCGCAAGCATTTCCGCGCAGACGTTCGCGAGCTTTCCGACAGCATCGTATTCGGTCTCGCCCTTTTTCGTCACGCCGACGTACTTCCCGTCCTCTTTCACGATATACCCCTGCTCTCCGAGAGAAAGCAGCTTTTTGTATACGCTCGCCCTCGCAAATGCCAGTTTCTGAGCTATGTCCGACATTGTGACTCTGCCCTTTTCCTTTTTTACAGATACGATTGCCTGAATATATCTGTATTCCGATGCCGTCACTTAAATCACCTCTCTGTCAAGTCTTAACAGGCGCTCTGTTTTCTCTCCTCGCGTGGGTTAGCTGTCGCTAACCCACGAGCAGAAAGATACGGGGAACATTCCCGTTAATTCGTATTTATTATATTGTATCACAGCCTTGCAGTCAAATGGTTAGCGATAGCTAACTAAATATTTTTTCGTAAAATACGTTTGCGTTCTCAATCCGATCTTTGCAAGCGATCGGCAATATTATTTAACAACGCGCAAAATAGCGGCGGTTTCCGATTATTTTTGCATAAAAAAAGAGTCGTTCGGCTCCCTTGGTCGTTTTCGCTCATTCCCCGAACTTTTTCACGTAATTTTTCATCGCGCCGAAACTTTCGTCGCTTATTATGTGCTCTATTTTACAAGCGTCGTTTTCGGCAGTCTCGTCGTTCACACCGAGCACCTTTACCAGAAAACTCTTTATTATTCTGTGCTTTTCGTAGACGGAATTTGCCTTTTCGAGACCGGCGGCGGTAAGTTCGATATACCCGTTTTCGTCGACGGTAAGATATCCGGCTTTCTTAAGCAGACTGACTGCGCGCGAAATGCTCGGCTTGGAATAATTCAACTCCACGGCAAGGTCGATCGAACGCACGTTGCCCTGTCTGTTGCCGAGCCTGAGTATCGTCTCAAGATAATTTTCGCCTGATTCCCGGATCTTCATATCTTCACCGCCCTGTCGTCTACAATCATTTTATCATTACGGCGGATATTTGACAAGCGATTGCCTCGGATAACGTCCGCGCAAAATGCAAAAAACCGGCTTATATAACGCAAAACTCCTCTTTTTCCGAGACGTTCTGTGACTTTGTCACACAACTGCGCTTTCGGGCGAAATTGCGTATTGACAAGGCGGTTTTCATATTTTATAATTATGCTGAAGCTCGGATACGGGCAATAAAAAAAGGAGAAAATCATATGGATATCAAAGGTACGAAAACCGAGAAAAATCTCGAGACCGCTTTTGCGGGCGAATCTCAGGCGAGAAACAAGTACACCTACTACGCTTCCAAGGCGAAGAAGGACGGCTACGTTCAGATAGCCAATTTCTTTGAGGAAACCGCAAACAACGAAAAGGAACACGCGAAGATATGGTTCAAGCTTCTTCACGGCGGCGCAGTCGGCGCAACGACAGACAACCTCAAAGACGCGGCTGCGGGCGAAAATTACGAATGGACGGACATGTACGCGACGTTCGCTAAAGAGGCGCGCGAAGAAGGTTTTGAAGACATTGCGAAACTCTTTGAAGGCGTAGCGGCTATCGAAAAGGAGCATGAAGAAAGATACCGCGCTCTGCTCGCAAACATCGAAAAGGGCGAAGTGTTCAAAAAGTCCGGCGAAAACGAGTGGATCTGTACCAACTGCGGTCATATCCACGTGGGTAAAGAAGCGCCTGAAGTCTGCCCCGTCTGCGCTCATCCGCAGGCATATTTCCAGCTCAGGAGCAAAAACTACTGATATGAACAATTCGGCTTTTCGCGCGCTGAGTTACGGCGTTTATATACTCAGTACCTGGGACGACGGCAGACCAACCGGCTGTACCGTAAACAGCGTGATGCAGATCACGTCTTCCCCCGCTTCGGTCGCCGTCAGCGTCAACAAGAACAACTACACGCACGAGTGCATTGCAAAAACGGGAGTGTTCGCCGTCAGCGTCCTGCACGAGCAGTCAGACCCGTCCGTCATCGG
>CALWKT010000009.1 GCA_944381335.1 uncultured Christensenellaceae bacterium | reverse complement strand
CGCCTCCGCTGACGGTGCCCTGCGCGCCGATATCGGACGAAATGAATTCGAATACCGTACGGGTGTAATAGTCGAGACCTCTGACGATATGCGGATTGACTTTAAAGTCAATACCCAGCTTAGTGAGATGAGCGCATACGCTCTCGTGGTGAGCGCGACAGTCGTCGCACAGATAATCGAGGATCACGGGTGCGCCCGCCGTTATCGCCTTGCACCCCTCTTCCTTGCAGTCGAGTATCCTCAGCGGATTTTTTTCAAATCTCTCGCGGCAGGTCGGACACATTTTGTCGAGTTTGGAGCGCAGATATTCCTTGAGCGCCTCGTTGTAATCCCTGCGGCACTTTTTGCAACCGATGCTGTTGACGTTGAGTTTTAGTTTTTTTATGCCGAGACGGTCGAAGAAAGTCTTGGCGATCATCATCACTTCAACGTCCGCATACGGGCTTTCGCTGCCGTAATATTCCACGCCGAACTGATGGTGTTCTCTGAGTCTGCCCGCCTGCGGTCTTTCGTAGCGGAACACGGGGGTGATGTAATACATCTTGGTGGGCTGTGCGCCTGCGTAAAGCGAATTCTCTATGAACGCGCGCGCAACGCCGGCGGTGCCTTCGGGTTTGAGCGTGATGCTTCTGCCTCCCTTGTCCTCAAAGGTGTACATCTCCTTGTTCACGATATCGGTAGTGTCGCCCACGCCGCGCAGAAAAAGCTCGGTGTGCTCGAAAGTCGGAGTGCGGATCTCGCTGGCGCAGAAATCCTTGGCGGTCTTTCTGGCGAGATCTTCGACGTAATGCCATTTATACGACTCCTGAGGGAGCACGTCCTTTGTTCCTTTTGGTATATTTATCATATTTCTGTCTTCTCCTGTTACAGGACGTATTTGCGAAGATTGAGCGTCTTTATCGTCTTGTCGAGATGCTCGAGAACGTAATTCTTGTCAATTCTGACGGTGACTTCGCTGTCAAGATTGCCGGCGTTGTAAGAAATGTCGTCAAGCAGGCTCTCCATGATCGTATGAAGTCTTCTCGCGCCGATGTTTTCGCTGTTTTCGTTCTCCGCCGCGGCGACGGAAGCTATCTCCCTGATCGCTTCGTCTGTGAACTCTATCAGCACTTTATCCACTCTGAGAAGCTGTTCGTACTGACGGAGTATCGCGTTGTCCGTCTTGGTCAGGATCTCAACGAAATCGTCCTCGGTAAGGCTGTCCAGCTTTACGTTGATCGGGAATCTGCCCTGAAGTTCTGGGATCAGATCTGAAACGGAAGAAATGTGGAACGCGCCCGCCGCGATGAACAGAACGTAGTCCGTCTTTATCTGCCCGTACTTGGTGTTGACCGTGCAGCCTTCGACTATCGGCAGAATGTCTCTCTGCACGCCCTCTCTCGACACGTCCGGACCGTTGGCGTTGCCCTTGCCGGCGATCTTGTCCATCTCGTCGATGAAGATTATGCCTTCGTTCTCAGCGCGGCGTATGGCTTCTGCGTTGACGTTGTCCTGATCTATCAGTCTGTCCGCTTCGGCTTCCATAAGCGCGGAATATGCGCGCGCAACGGTGACTTTCTTGAGCTTTTTGCGTTTGGGAAGGATGCCGCCCATAATGTCCCCGATGTTGATCTCCACGCCGCCCGGCATAAGCTGCTGAGGTTTGTTGGATTCGGGAAGTTCTATTTCGACGGTAAGATTGTCAATCTCTCCGTTTTCGAGTTCTTTCTTTACGATCTCTTTTATTTCCTCGTCCGATTTGTCGGCGTAAACCGTCTTTCTCAGCGGGAAAACCACCTTGAAAAGCTGAGCGTAGACGTTGGCTTTCGCCTTTATCTCAACGTCCTTCATCATTTCGTCGCGCACCAGTCGTACGGAAACTTCGACCAGGTCTCTGATCATGGATTCAACGTCTCTGCCGACGTAACCCACTTCTGTGAACTTGGTCGCTTCCACCTTTACGAACGGCGCCTTGACGAGCTTTGCGAGCCTTCTTGCGATCTCTGTCTTGCCAACGCCTGTGGGTCCTTGCATTATTATGTTTTTGGGAGTTATCTCCTCGCTGACCTCGGGAGGAAGCTGGCTGCGGCGGTAACGGTTCCTGAGCGCGACCGCGACGGCTTTTTTAGCGTTGTGCTGACCGATTATATATCTGTCAAGCTCTTTGACTATCTGCTTGGGAGTGAGTTTTTCCATGTCATACCTCCTCTACCGTGATATTGTCGTTGGTGAATACGCACAGCTCGCTGGCTATTTTGAGCGATTTGTACGCGATCTCTTTTGCCGCCAGTTCTGTTTCCTGGAGCAGCGCTCTCGCCGCCGCCAGGGCATAGTTGCCGCCCGAACCTATCGCGCATGCGTCTCCGTCAGGATCGATCACGTCTCCGCTGCCGGACACGATGTAAAGTTCGTTCTTATCCGCCACGATAAGCATGGCTTCAAGCCTTCTGGGAAGCTTGTCGTTGCGCCACAGTTCCGCAAGTTCGACGGCGCTTCTCATAAGGTTTCCTGAATATTTCTGCAACATCTTTTCAAATTTTTCGCTGAGCGTGAAAGCGTCCGCGACCGAACCGGCAAAACCGATCACGACTTTGTCGTCGTATATCCTCTTCACCTTTTTTGCCGTGCCTTTCATGATCACGCTTTCGCCCATAGTGACCTGACCGTCTCCCGCGACCGCGATCTTTCCGTTCTTGCGTACCGCGCAGATGGTGGTTCCTCTCATTTCAATGCTCATTCTGACCTCCTTTCAGATCATGCGGTCTTTTAAAAACCGCTTCATATCGCTTACGCCGCGTTTGTAATACGCGACCTTGCGCATTTTCTTGTCTCTTATTTTCTCTTCCGGCGGAGGAAGCAGCCCGAAATTCGCGTTCATCGGCTGATAGTCCCCGCACGGAGTGCTTACGTGTCTCTGCAATTGCCCGCAGACGGTGGTGCCGGGAAAAACTATTTCGCTTTCCCCTTTCGCCGCCGCGTATACGTTGAGCGCCGCGATAAGTCCTGCCGCAATGCTTTCCACGTATCCTTCCACGCCCGTCATCTGCCCTGCGAACGCGATTTTTGCGTCGCTTTTCAGCAGAAAACCGGGGGTGAGCAGTTCGGGCGCCTTTATAAACGTGTTTCTGTGCATCACGCCGTATCTGAGAAATTCTGCGTTCTTCAGCGCGGGTATCATCCCGAAAACGCGCTTCTGTTCCCCGAACGTCAGATTTGTCTGGAACCCGACCAGATTGTACATCGTACCCTGACCGTTTTCCTTTCTCAGCTGAACGACGGCGTAAGGTCTCTTTCCTTCCCTGTCTCTTATCCCGACGGGACGCATCGGTCCGTATCTCAGAGTTTCCGCGCCTCTCTTTGCCATGACCTCCACGGGCATGCAGGCTTCGAATATCTCGCGTTTGTCGAACTCGTGCAAAGTCGCGACTTTTGCGTTTGTCAGCTCTGTCACGAACGCTTCGTATTCCTCTCTAGTCAGCGGACAGTTCAGATAGTCGGTAGGGTCGCCCTTGTCGTACCTGCTGGCGAAAAACGCCTTTTCCATGTCCACGCTGTCAGCGTCCACTATCGGAGCGACCGCGTCGTAAAATCCCAGATAACTCGCGCCCAGCTTTTCCGCTATCGCGTCCGCAAGCGCGTCCGAAGTGAGCGGTCCGCTGGCTATGACTACCGGCACGTCGAAGTCAAGTGAAACTATTTCTCTTCTCTCCAGCCTGAAAGAAGGAAATCTTTCCAGTTCTTCTCTCACTCTTTGAGAAAACTTCTCTCTGTCCACCGCGAGCGCGCCGCCTGCCGGCACTCTGCATTCTCTCGCGCATCTGAGAAGGAGACTGTCCAGCAAATCCAGCTCCGCTTTCAGAAGTCCGCTCGCCGTATCTTCGGCTTCGCTTTTCAGACTGTTGCTGCATACCAGTTCCGCTAAGGCGTCCGTCTTGTGGCACGGGGTGCTTTTCACTCCTCTTTGTTCGTATATCACCACTTCGACGCCGCGTTTCAGAAGCTGATACGCCGCTTCGCAGCCGGCTAAGCCGCCACCTACGACGTCAATTCTCATTTCTGTCTCCCGGCTCGCTTGTCGCAATGACCTCTGTGTGTTTGCACTCCTTGTTCGCGCAGACGTATTTGGTATTTCCCGCCTTGTCCTTGAACATCTTCATATAGCTTCCGCATTCCGGGCAGAACACGGGCGCCGGAATATCCCAGGAATAGAAGTCGCATTTGGGATAATTCCCGCACGCGAAATACGCCTTGCCTTTTTTGGATATCCTCTTAAAGACGTCGCCGCCGCACTTGGGGCACTTGGCAACGGGTTCTCCGATCGGCTTGATGTTCTTGCACTTGGGATAGTTGGGGCAAGCGAGGAATTTGCCGTACCTGCCCTCTTTGACCACCATCTTCGCGCCGCATTTTTCGCAGATCACGTCGCTGACTTCCTCTTTGGGTCTGACCTTGCTGACGTTGTCGCCGCGCGCCTTGAGCACCCTTTCGTGGAAACCGGGATAGAAATCCGCAATGACTGACTGCCATTCAGTCGTGCCGTCCTCGATCTTGTCCAGGTCGCTTTCCATATTGGACGTAAAATTGACGTCCATAATATACGGGAAGTACTTGCAAAGGCAGTCGCACGCCAGTTCTCCCAGTTCCGTGGGCAGGATATACTTGCCTTCCTTGTCCGTATACTTTCTCTTTGCGAGCACGGTGATCGTCGCCGCGTAAGTGCTCGGACGCCCTATGCCGTTTTCTTCCATCGCCTTGACGAGGGTGGAATCGGTATATCTGAGCGGGGGCTTGGTGAACTTCTGCTCGCTCTGCATCTCCTTGAGCGTGAGTTGCTGTCCTTCCTTAAAATCGGGAAGCGTCTTGCTGTCCTTTTCCTCTTCGCTGTCCGTGACCGGCGTATATGCCGCCAGATATCCCTTGAACACAAGCGTTCTGCCCTTGAGCGTATAGCCGCAGGTATGCCCGTTGGGGTTGAGAGAATTTATGTGCACGTTCAGCGTGTCGTAAACCGCGTTCGCCATCTGACTTGCGACGAAACGGTCGTATATCAGCTTGTAAAGTTTGTAGATATTGCGCGGCACCTTGTCCTTTATGGATTCGGGGGTGCGGTCAAGCGAAATGGGTCTTATCGCTTCGTGCGCGTCCTGCGCGCCCTTCTTCGTAACGTATACGTTGGGACGCTTGGGGGCGAAATCTTCGCCGTAATTGTTCCTGATGAAAGAAAGCGCTTCTTTCTGCGCGTCGTCCGAAATGCGCACGCTGTCCGTACGGATATATGTGACGAGCGCGACCTGACCTTCGCTGCCAAGTTCCACGCCTTCGTACAGCTGCTGAGCAAGCTGCATTACCTGAGGCGCCGTCAGCGAGAGTTTTCCCGAAGCGTCCTGCTGCATCGTCGACGTCGTGAAAGGCGGCTGAGGTCTGGACTGAGAATTCACTCTCTTGACCTTGTCCACGGTCCAGGTGCCTTCCTGTGACGCTTTGACGATCTTGTCCGCGGCTTCCTTGGATTTCGCTTCGTACTTCTTGCCGTCCACGTCCACGAACTCGCACTTGAAAACGGCGCTCTTTCCCTGCTGGAGCAGGAACGCGTATATATTCCAGTATTCTTCGGGCTTGAAGTTCCTGATCTCGCGCTCTCTCTGAACGAGCATCTTCAGCGCGACCGACTGCACCCTGCCTGCGCTCATCGCGCCTTGTACCTTGCGCGAGATTACGGGCGAAAGCTCGTAGCCGACCAGTCTGTCCAGCACGCGGCGCGCCTGCTGAGCGTTGACCAGATTCATGTTGATGCTGTGCGGATTTTCAATCGCGGCATTGACCGCCTTCTTGGAAATTTCGTTGAACACGATACGCACGTTCCTTTCCTTGATGCCGCACACGTTGGCAAGATGCCACGATATTGCTTCTCCCTCGCGGTCCGGGTCGGTCGCGAGATAGACTTTGTCGCACTTTGCAAGTTCGCTCTTGATGCGTCTGATCGTCTCTTCTTTGGACGGCGTGATCACGTACTCGGGCTTGTAATTGTTGTTCACGTCGATGCCCAGACTCTTCTGCGGAAGGTCGCTCACGTGACCGCCCGAAGCGATGACTCTGTAGCCCTGCCCCAGATATTTTGTGATCGTCTTTGCCTTTGACGGCGACTCTACTATGACTAATTTCATTATGTCTCCTTAAAGCCTGCGCGCAATCGAATAATAATTGCCGCCGAGCTTGTTTATAAACCCGTAAATTTCCATTTCGGACAACAGCGCGGTGAGTTCGTTCACGCCAAGTCCGCTCTTTTCCAGAAGTTCGCTGAAATGCGCGCTCTCACATTCTTCCAGAAAAGATATTATCCTTGCCTGATCGAGCGTCAGCTGAACGGCGAGGCTCTCTCTGTCAGCCCTCTGCTCCCTCGTCCCGATGATGTCTTCCGGACAAGTCACCGCCGCCGCCTGCAATTCTTTTATCTTGTCGTTGCAACCGCGGCTGGACTCTGAAAATATGTTGCCGGGAACGACGTACAGATCTCTGCCCTGTTCGATCGCGCAGTCAGCAGTGATCATTGATCCGCTGCCCGCTCCGGCTTCAGTCACCAGCACGCCTTTGCTTATTCCGCTGATGATCCTGTTCCTTTCCGGGAATCTGAACGCGTGAGGCGGAGTCCCCGGCGGATATTCGCTGATCACCAGCCCTTTACTGACGATCTCGTCGTACAGTTCCGCGTTCTCGGACGGATATACCACGTCTGGTCCGCACCCGAGCACGGCAACCGTCTTGCCGCCTTCTTCGAGCGCCGCTTTGTGCGCCGCGCTGTCCACGCCTCTTGCAAGCCCGCTTACCACGCATATCCCCGCCTTTGCGAAAGCGGAAACGAATTCTCTCGTGACGTCCTTGCCGTATCGCGTTATCCTGCGTGTGCCAACGACCGCAAGCCTTTCAACGTCCTCTCCGAGAAGGGAAAGATCTCCTCTGCAATAAAGCACCTGGGGCGGATCGTATATGTCCTTGAGTACCGCGGGATAGAGATCTGAAAGCACGGTGACGGCAACGATCCCTTTCTTGTTCATTTCCTCGATCGTCACGTCGGCGTGAGAATAGTCCCTGTACAGCTCTTTCGGGCTGTCAACGCCTTCGATCGCTTCCCTCTTTTTGGAATAACTGCTCTCGTATGACAGCATTATCAATGCTTTTTCGTCGTCGCTGTACTTCATCTCTCTTCAATATCGTCTTCAGTCTCCGCCGCGCCGCAGATCATGCGTTTTCCGGGCGGGATCACTCCCAGTATTTTCTGTCAAGAGAACGGTATTGCACCGCCTCCGTTATATGTCTGACCTCGATGTTTTCGCAGCCTTCGAGGTCTGCTATCGTGCGCGCCACCTTGAGAACTCTGGTGCTTGCGCGTGCGGTCATGTTGAGTTTTTTGAACGCCGCTTCCAGTATCCTTTCGCAGTCGGGCGTGAGCGCGCAGTACTTTTTCATCTGCGCGTTCGTCATCTGCGCGTTGGTATGCACGCCGCTCCCTCTGTATCTTTCGCGCTGAACGGCTCTCGCCTTTTCCACGCGCGCTTTTATCGTCGCGCTGTCCTCGGAAGGGGGCGCGAACCTGAGTTCTTCGTAACTTATGCCGTCCACTTCGACCTGAAGGTCTATCCTGTCGATGAGCGGACCGGAAAGCCTTGACACGTATCTTCTTATCTCCGCCGCGGTGCATCTGCACTGCTGAGTCTTGCTGCCGTAATTTCCGCACGGACACGGGTTCATACTCGCGACCAGCATGAATTTCGCCGGATAATCCAAAGACTGTTTCGCACGCGAGACCGTCACAACGCCGTCTTCGAGAGGCTGTCTCAGACTCTCTAACGTCTGTCTCTGGTATTCCGGCATTTCGTCGAGGAAAAGCACGCCGTTGTGCGCCATGCTGACCTCGCCCGGTTTCGCCTTTGCGCCGCCGCCCATAAGCGCGGGCACGGTCACCGTGTGGTGAGGGGTGCGGAAAGGTCTTGCGGTAACTATTCCCTTCCCCGCGTCGAGTATTCCCGCGACGGAATGTATCTTAGTCACCTCTACCGCTTCTTCGAAGGTCATGTCGGGCATTATCGTAGGCACGCATTTTGCCATCAGAGTCTTGCCCGCCCCGGGAGGTCCTATCA
>CALWKT010000008.1 GCA_944381335.1 uncultured Christensenellaceae bacterium | reverse complement strand
CGTAATTTGTCTTGAAATTGTTGTTGTGCCTTCTTAGGATTGCCTCTATGCGGGCAAGAAACTCGTCGCGTTCAAACGGCTTTGTCATATAGTCGTCCGCTCCGAGTTTGAGCCCCTCTATCTTCTTGCTCACATCGTCGACAGCCGTGAGTATCAGAAGCGGGCAATTGTTTGTCTTTCTGAGCTGCTTGAGCAACTCAAGTCCGCTCATTTTCGGCAGCATCAGATCAAGGACGATCAGATCGTAACTCTTTGTTCCCGCCATGAAAAAGCCTTCCTCACCGTCATATGCACTGTCACTTTTGCCCATAGACGACAATATTTCGACAATCGCCGCATTCAGCGCTTCGTTGTCTTCGATCACAAGAAATTTCATAAAACTTTGCAAGCCTCCGCTATTGTTCAACTTTCCGTAATTGCATTATAACATTTTTTTCGCGAAAATACAACCCGTGCGCTGATATTATCTGAGACCGCATTATCCGTTCAATCAAATTATCTATACAACCGAGATGTAGCGCACGCGCCTTTTACGGCAGTCATCAATGCGGAAACCTCTCGCATTCCCGCTCTGCGTCCGACCGGAAAAACCATCGGCCGCCGGACGCAAACATAAGGCTCCGAACATAACTTACGACACCCGGATCGTTAATTTATAACCGTTGCGACATTGATAATAATTAAAATTACTGCACTTCTCTAAGAATAAGACCGCGCAGAACGTGCCCGGACGCTCTGAGACGCCGGCAATCCTCTCGACGGGGATTTGCTCGCGGTATAAAAGCGCGTTTTTCGCGATTTATAACCTATGATACATTGATAATAATTAATAATACTTTAATTTTGTTCAATTTCGATCGCGAAAACCGGTCAAAAATCCTCTCAAAATCACAACACTATTGAAATCAGCCCGGATTCTCAACGGATCGTACTACAAAAGCGCGCCTCGTCAGCATTAGTTTCCGAAAACCGTTTCCAAACGATACGGCAAACAAACACCCCTGCGCTTTTCTGCCGGAAAAATCTTTTGTTTTCTTTGCCGTCCAGTTTCTTTCCTATTATTGTTCAGACCTTTAGCTCCGATTATGATGAGCGCCATACTCAGACATATCCCCGACAACCTGACATCCGACACCCCCTCCTTCCCGATACGGTCAAGGCGCTCCCACAGGATTATCCGTTCTTCCTGACCGCTACCGAAGTCGCGTCACCGATCTTATCTTTTTCAACTTCAATTACGCAGGATATTACTCCCACAGCGTCCAGCGCGTCTTCTCCGTACAAAACAGACGCCAGACGGACCGTCAGACCGTCGCCCGTTTTTTCAACGTCGCATATAACGTTTGTAAGGCTTATGCTCGACGTCAGAATCACGCACAGGATCAGGCTACGATTTTTAAAAAAATCTTCATCGTATTCTTCGAGCGGCGCACTTCCGCCCCAGTCGGTTTCGTACCCCTCAAAAAAGCCTTCCAATTCACTCCTGCATGCAACGATCCCGACCTTGCTTACTTCAGGCAGATACTTTAACCCTGTAAACGGCCGCACGGTAAACTCTATCGAGTTTTCGCTTCTCGGCACTATCGCGTCAAGATTTTTCAGAGACCTTTCCAGCACAATGTCGATCATATCTTCAGATTCCGCTTTCATTATCTCTTCCTCTGCGTACGTTTGTATTTTAGATATCACATTCAGGGCGGCTTCGACATACGAGCCTTGCGAGATTTTATCCTGCGAATATTGAGAAATACGTTCTACGGCTTTCTCTTTGTACGCCTCAATGCCGGAAGATTGCTTGTTAATTTTTTCACAACCTGTTATCCCGATAACCGTTGTCACCGCTAATACCAAAGCGATCAATAATCCTGCAAACCATTTCATATCTGCCGCCTCCTTTTATCTGATATAGCCAGACAAAAGCGGTTTTGTCCGGCATTTTCGCCGTCATCAACGCAAATTCTGCCCAAACCAGCGGCAAACGCTTACTTCTCGCTCTTTATCCTTTAAGATGTACGACCCGGCAGCTTATCCGTTTTTCTGCGTGTTCAGGTTTGCACTTAATCCCCGCGACGCACGTTGACCTGTTTTTTCAATTTCATCATTCAATCACCCGTTCGACAGTTACATAACACAAATCACGCCAGCCTCAATCCGCACAAAAAAAACGAGCCTCCCGGCTCGTTTAATCATTGCAATCAAACACTTTTCCTGTCAATTCGAGTGAGCTTCTATGCCCGCTACCCAATAAGGCATGTTGCCGATGATGTTTGCAACGGTAACGTTATTAATATCGTTGCCGGCGTTGTCCTTAAGCTGTCTGTCGACCTGGGTCACGGTGTACTTGCCGTCTTCGCCCTTGCTGAAGGAGAGAGCCTTGTTGATGAACACGTCCCAATCGTCGGTGCTCTTTGCCATCATAGCTTCTACGAGAGCCACGATCTCAGCGGTGCCTTCAGCGCAGTTTCCGGAGAGAGGCGCAAGCTTAAACAAACCGTCAGCGTAATCGCCGTAGTAGTTGCCGAACTTGATCCATTCTTCGTTGCCGACGAAGTTGCCCTGTTCGTCGAAGCACTTCATAGCGGTCTCGATAGCCTCGGTGTAGTATGCGCCCCAGTTCCAGAGCACGGAAGTAAGAACGGAAGGATCTCTTTCAACGCCCTTGTCCGCGACTGCGAGAGCCATGTCGCTGTTGTAGCCGATGCTATAAACGCTGTGCTCCTTAGCGCTGGAGGAAGGACCTTCGGTGTCGCAGTGCTGAGTGATGACGTCGCAGTTGTAGTCTTCGATCAGAGTGTCCGCAAAACCTTTTTCGTTGGTCGGATCGTACCAGCTGTTCAG
>CALWKT010000007.1 GCA_944381335.1 uncultured Christensenellaceae bacterium | reverse complement strand
GTAAACCCCACCCGATGCAAGAGAAAACGACATATGCGGTTGCCTGCCGCGTCGGAAAATCGCTTGAGGCGTGTGGCAACATACGTCCTAGACAGATGTTTATCCAAGACAGAACCCGGCTTACAGACCGTCTCGCCCCGCAAGGGGTCTTTTTTTATTTCCTCTCAACTTTCATCAAAATATTTTAAAATGCCGTCATGATGTGAATAATTGCGTCCGGAGGTGCAAAATGTTTATTTACATCATCACTGCGCTTTCAGTGCTCGCGGCGGTCAGTCTTGCCGCAGTAGTGGCTCAGAAATCGCGGGAATTCGATTACGGGGAATACCTGATAGGCGGCGACAGGATCGCCAACATAAAACAGCTTGCGCTTGCGCTCAAGGACGTTGAAAAAGTCGGGGCGGCGCCCGACGTGGGGTCGTCTCTCCGCAAGATAAGGCGAGCGTACAAAATCGTCTGCGCCAAAGCTAAGCGAGGAGAAAGTCTTTTTGAATGTGAAAAATGGCTATATGAAAATTACAGGACTTTTACCGCAGGAATAAAAGCAAACGTATACAGAAGTTTTGCGGCGCTTCCGCATAAAGGAGAAGCCAGGGTACTTCACCTTGCAGGCACGCTGGTTTCTCAGAATTATTGCAGGATAGACGCCGCGAGCATATCCGGGGCGGTAAAGGAATTCAACAGATACGCGCCTCTGACTTACGAGGAGATATTTTCGCTGAAAGGAGCGTTCGAAGTCGCGCTGATCAGAAAGATCGCATACGTCTGCGACAGGATCAGAACGATCGAAAAGGCAAGATTGAGAGCGGAAGAAGACAGAGAACCGGACCCGAGATATTCTAAGAAGGAAGGGTATCTGTATTTTTACAAGCAGAGCGGCAAAAAGATCCCGGCTGTGTTTTACAGCAGGAATACCGCTGTAAACGAAGAAAACGTAGACTTCGCTTTTGCCGGCGCGCTCAACGATTACTCGGCGGCGATCGGCAATGCGGTCACCTCTCTGAAGGAACTTCCGACTGTTTTCGACACCGCGTTCATCATATCGCTTTCGCCCGTAAACGCTTATTTTGAAAGAGACGCGGGTTACAGAGAAAGCGACGCGGAGTCAAAGCGGCAATATCTTGCGGCGGTATACAGGCTTTCGGTATATTTCGGCGCCGGAGAATATTCGGTTGCGAAGGGAGCGTTCGATCTTGCCGCCGCTTTTGACAAGCATTTCGGGGAAATAATTTTCGATTACCGCTACAATCTCAGGGCGCATCTCAAGGGAAAGACGACTGCGAAACTGAAAAAGAATTCCTATGCGGCGGACAAATGGATATATTATTGCTCGGTTTTCATACTTCAGGCGGCGTTCTCCGTCGTCTCTGCGATTTTTCTGCCTGAGACCGCGCTTGCCGTCGCTGTGGGAGTGCTGACGTTTACCGCAAGTTTTCCCGCGTGCGCATACATCGTTGAAAGGGCGCTTTCTTTTCTGCTTCCCAAAAGACCCGTTCCGAGGCTTAACTACGCGAAAGTTCCTGAAGAAGGAGCGACGGCGGTCGTGGTTTCGCATTATATCACATGCGCCGAGGAAGCTGAGGAAGCAGTAAAAAATCTGCTTGCGCTCCAGGCGGTGAACGACGAGGAAAACGTCAGGTATTTTCTTCTCTGCGACCTCAAAGAAAGCGACAAAGAGAGCGACGACGGGGATTTCAACGTGATCTGCGCGCTTGAAAAATATTCTGACAGAAAGAATTTCACCGCGCTGGTAAGACGTAGAGTAAGAAAGGGCAAAAAGTTCGGCGCGTACGAAAGAAAGCGCGGAGCGGTCAGAGATTTCAACGAATTGTTACTGACGGGCGACAGGAGCAAATTCAGCTTTGTTTCAACTGATTTCAGGTTCTGTCCGCGCTTTGTGATCACTCTGGACGCAGACAGCAAGCTGGGAGCCGGAGAGGTGAGGACTGCGATCAACACCGCGCTTCACCCTCTCAACGCAAAATACGATATGCTCGCGTTTTCGTCGGTATATTCGCTCAGTTCGCTGAAAACTCCTTATTCGCGCAATTTTTCACAGAGTTCGGGTTTTCAGACATACTGCTCATACGACGATTTTTATTACGATCTTTGCGGCAGGTCGGTTTTCTGCGGCAAGGGGATATATTCGCTCAGGGCGTTTCACGAAAAAACTTCGGCGGCGGTGCCGGACGGGAAGATCCTCAGCCACGATATACTCGAGGGCGCGCTGACCGTGACAGGGTCGCTCAATCTCGCTACGTCCGAGGACGCCCCGGACAATTTTGTCAGCGACGTCGCCAGGCAGAAGAGATGGAAAAGAGGCGATCTGCTGCTTTTGCCGTACGCAGGAAAAAAGTATTGTTCTGACGGCATATACGGCTATATCATTCTCAAAAACGCATTCTCCTGTCTCGCGCCTGTTGCGGCTTTCGTTTTATGGATATTTGCGTTATATTATTTAAGTCCGCTTTTGCTGATCGGTCTTTTTTTTGCCAGTTTTGCGGCGCCTGCGGCTTCGCTCGCCGTGGCTGTATATACCAGCCCCGGCACCAGACCCAAGGCTGTTTTCGGAAGGATCGCGTTCACTGTAAAGCAGGCTGTTCGCGACGTGGTCGAACTTCCTTTTCATGCCGTGACGAATATTGCCGTTATAGCGGGGACATTCTTCGATTACGTTTTCAATTCTCAGTCGCTTCTGAAGTGGAAACCGTTCGCGCAGTTGCAAGGGAAAAAGGGTTACGCTTCTCATGCGGCGGCAGTCTGGTTTCCGTGCGCGGCGGTAGCAACGGCGGCACTTGCGTTCGGATTTTCAGTTCCCGCGCTCGTTTACGTTGCCGTATTTCTGGCGTATACGACATTGATATATTTTGCAGGAAAACAGCCTCAAAAGCGCACGATCACTGCGGAAACCGCTGAAACTCTCAGGCGGTATGCGGAAAGCACCTGTGCGTATTTCAATGAGGTAGGAGAGGGACTTCCTTGCGACAATATCCAGTTCTATCCACCCAATGGGAAAAGCGCGACGACCTCTCCGACGAACATCGGTTACGCGTTGCTTTCGGCGGTATGCGCGGCAGAACTAGGAATAGAATCCGGATGCCGCGCAAATGCGACGATAAGCGCGCTCGTATCTGAGTGCGAAAAGCTGGAGAAATGGAAAGGTCATCTTTACAACTGGTACGACGTCGCGACGGCAAAGCCGGTCAATCCGTTTTTCGTATCTTCGGCTGACAGCGGAAATTTCGTGGCGGCTCTGACCGTCTGCAAAGGTTTCTGCGAAAAAAACGGATACAGTGAAACGGCGGAAAGATGTAAAAAACTTATAGACGAAACGGATTTTTCCGCGCTCACCGACAAAAGCAGAAATCTGTTGTATATCGGCTACAACGCGGGCGCGAAAAGATACGAAGGGCATTACGACATGCTGGCAAGCGAAGCGAGGCTGGCGGCGTATATCGCAAGTTGCAATTCCTGCGACGACGCTGTCTGGAGAACGATGTCGCGCCTTTGCGTGCGTTCTCACGGCAGCGTGCTGGCTTCGTGGTCGGGCACCGCGTTCGAATATCTTATGCCGCAGATATTTTTGCCGGACGTCAGAGGTTCGCTGATAACTGAGAGCGCAAAAAGAGCGGTCATGACGATGAGCCTGGCAAAATGCTGCGGATTGTGGGGGATAAGCGAAAGCGGTTATTACGCGTTCGACGACAATGCGATTTATCAGTACAAGGCTCACGGTCTGTCATCACTCGCTTTGAGAAACGCAGACGACAAATGCGTCGTAACGCCTTACGCAAGCGCGCTGTCTCTGCCGTACGCGCCAGAAAAGGCAACTGACAATCTGAAGAAATTCGAGGCGTGCGGCTGCTTCGGAGACCTTGGTTTTTACGAAGCGATGGATTATACTTCGGGTAAAAACACGGTCTGTTCTTCGATGACACACCATCAGGGAATGATACTGTGCGCTATCACCAACGCGCTTACCGGCGGCGCGTTGACAAAATATTTTATTGCCGACGACAGAATGCGCGGCGGTCTGCTGATGCTCGAAGAAAAAGAGAGCGGGGAGCGCGCGGCGAAAAGAAGAAGACACGATTTCGTGTACGGGAAAACTAAGCCGCGCTATTCGAGAGAGATCGCGCTTTCGGAATTTCCTCAGACATGTCTGCTGTACGGAAAGGAATACGGCGTGGTGATAGACGATTACGGTTGCGGTTATTCCGAATGGAGAGACAAGGATATTAACGTGTTTTCTCCCGATTTCTGCAAGAATTCAGGCGCGTTCGGATATTTCATCTGCGACGGAGAAGTCTTTTCTCCGACGTTCGCGCCGCTCAAGAAGGACGGCGGATCTTTCAGAGCGCGTTTTTCGTCTGACTGCGCGGAGTTTGAAAACGTCAGGCACGATTGCCGGATGAAGGTGTATACTCCGACCGTGATAAGCGGAGAAGTCAGGGAATTTACGGTAAAGAACAGCTCGGACAGACAGAAGAATTACGAGTTTGTCTTTGCCTGCCGTACCGCGCTTGCCGGACGGAGCGAATACGCGGCGCATCCGGCGTTTTCAGATCTGTTCGTCAGCACGGTTTTCGACCGTGAGACAGGTACGCTGTATATGAAAAGGAAACCGAGAGAAAGCACGGGAGGCTTCAGCTTCTCGGCAACGATGCTTGCGGAGGGTGAAATTCTCGCAGAGAGCAACAGGGCAAATCTCTACGGCAGGAACAGGGACGAAAGCAATCCGGAGTTTGCGTTCGGAAAGTGCGGGGCGTCTTTCGGAGACGTGATATCTCCGTGCCTCGGGCTTAAATGCGCGTTTTCGCTCCTTCCCGGACAGAGCAGAACGGTCACCGTCGTGATGCAGTGCGCAGAAGAGGAAAGCTCGCTCAGAAGTTCGGTTGGAAGAGTCGTTTCGACCGACTTCAGCGGGTACGCTTCGTTCAGACCGGACGGAGAGACCGGAGTCCTGGAAAAGTATCTGTCCGACGAAGAGACCGCGGTTTACGCGCAGAAGCTCGCCGCAAAACTTCTGTACGAGCCTTTTCCGAAAAGCGCGCTTCTCGCCAAGGCGCAACAGCGCATGACGAACGACCCGGTAAAGACGCTTGTGTTAAGATACGACGGCAACGCCGCGTTTACGAAAAAGGCGGTGAAAAGCGCGATCGCGTGCCGGCTTCTCGGGATAGGTCTCAGACTGGTCGTGCTTTACGACGAAAGCGACGGCTACAACCGTGAAACGCAGAAGGAGATATGCGAAAGATCGACCGTTTCAGATCTCGCGTCGCTGCCGTTCGTCTCTTTCACGAACATAAGTTCAGTCAGGTCGGCAGACGTGAAAAATCTGTTGTCGCAAGCGTTCCGGGTAATGAAAAACGAGATAAAGGAAAACGTGTTCAACACGGCGATAGCGGTGAGAAGGAGAAGCGGCGACGTCGCGTTTTCACAGTGCGTTCCGCCCGTTGTTTTCCCTTCGGGAAACGGCGGATTCGCGGAAAACGGAGATTACGTCGTCACGTCTGTTCCCGGCGCGCCGTATTCCGGCGTGACCTGCGCGGAAAACGGCGGATTCGTAGCGACTGAAAACGGCGGAGGCTTTTGTTACTTTCTGAACAGCCAGTCAAACAAGCTGACCGGCTGGAGCAACGATCCGGTGAGCGACCCGCCGTGCGAAAGGATCCTCGTTTCGGACGGTGTTTCCGTTATCAGGGTAAACAAGCTGAATCCGGGCGGCTACGTCAGGCACGCCAAAGGTTACACGCTGTACGTCGGCAGGACGGGAAAAGCGGAATATTTTCTTAAAAAAACTCTGGGAAAAGACGGCAGGATAATTGCAAATATACTCAGCATCCGCAATCTGACAGACAAGAAACTTGACCTTGAGATAAGCTATATCGCGGAGCCTTACGCCGACGGTACGGGAAATTGTTCCTTCGTTTTCTGCGAGCAGACGGGAAAAGACGCCGTGAGAGTCGTAAACGCGGCGAACGACAGGGAATACTTTCTTTACGCGAAAAACGCCTGCGAGCTTATCACCGACCGCGTTCAGGCAATCTCGCGCGGGATCAACGGTTTCAATCCCAAGAGAAGCTCAAGTCCTTTCAATAATCCGCTTTGCGGAGCGACGGTCAGAGCGGAAGTGCCGAAACACGGAGTATCGGAGGTGACGTTCGCGCTTTGCGACGGAGAAGAGACTCTGAAAGAAGCAAGGGAGAGCGATATCCGGGCAATATGCGAAATCACGGAGAAAAAACTGTCTCAGACGTCTGCACCGATATTAAAAGAAGGAGACGAATCTCTGCGTTTTCTTTTCAACAATCTGCCTTATCAGGTGTTATCGTCAAGGATAAACGGAAAATGCGGTTTTTACCAGGCGGGCGGCGCGGTCGGCTTCAGAGATCAGCTTCAGGACTGTCTCGCGCTTATCTGGAGCGACCCTTTGAGGGTGCGAGAACACATTCTTCTTTGCGCAGAAAGGCAGTATATCGAAGGCGACGTGATGCACTGGTGGCATTCACCCGCTTTCGGAGTCAGGACCAGGATAAGCGACGACAGACTTTTTCTGCCTTACGTTACCTGCGAATATATCTCTCATACCGGAGACGAAAGCATACTGGACGAGACGTGCGGCTATCTGACCGGACAGCCGCTGGACGATCTTCAGGAAGCGCGGCTTGAGCACGGCAGATACGCCGGGGTAAGAGAAAAACTTCTTCTTCATCTTCAGAGGGCGATAGACAGCGCGATTGTAACCGGCGAGCACGGATTACTGCTTATCGGCGGCGGAGACTGGAACGACGCGCTCAACGGAATAGGTATGCGCGGCAGAGGAGAAAGCGTCTGGCTGACTGAGTTCGCCGTCGAAGTGATAGAAAAATTCTGCGGATATATCGACGTTGAAAGCGCGGGAAGATACAGACGCGTTGCGACGAAGCTGAGAGAAGCGTTGAAAAACGCATATTTCGACGGCAGATGGGCGAGGGCGTTCACCGACGACGGCGAGTGGCTCGGAGTGAAAAGATCGAAAGCGTGCAGGACCGATCTTCTTTGTCAATGCTGGGCGGAGATAGCAAAGATCGGAACGGACGGAGAGAGAAAAATCGCTATGGACGCGGCGCGTACTCTGGTTGACGAAGACTGCGGCGCGGTCAGACTGTTCGATCCGCCTTTCGACGGAAAAAAGCGGTACGGCTACATCTCGTCGTATCCGCAGGGAGTAAGAGAAAACGGAGGGCAGTATACGCATGCCGCCGTATGGTATCTGCTCGCATGCTGCAAGGCGGGAGATAAACAGCAGGCGAACAAAGTATTAAAGTTGCTGAATCCCGTAGAAAGATGCTGCGACAGCGATAAAAACGCGGCGTACAAGGGCGAGCCGTACGTTCTTGCGGGAGACG
>CALWKT010000006.1 GCA_944381335.1 uncultured Christensenellaceae bacterium | reverse complement strand
AAACGCGGTTATTTTTCTGCAATAAAATGTTCGATATGTCCTCAATATCTTTACAGAGGAAAAGTAAGACCCTGGTATGCCGTTACGGCGGGGCTTAAGTGGGCGCTCTGGTATAAGAACGTCAATTACGAATGGGATATAATGAGAGACAAACTGTAAAACGATTGATTTTGCCGTAAAGCTGACGTAAATTGTTGGCAGGACTTGAAAACATCGGCAAAACCGTGTAAAATATACTCAGGTGCAAAACCGAACGTTTAGCTGAAAAGCAGTATATTTTCGGGTTAAGGTAGCTTCACGGAGGGACAGCGTTTGTTATGAAAAAGCACAGAGGGTTAAAAATATTTATTGCCGTATTGGCGTCTATAGTTGTAGTCGTCGGGGTTTTTGCGGCGGGTTTTGCACTCAGTTCGGTAAAGGGGACGCCCAGTGCCGAAGTATGGGAGGCGGATATGGAGTACAAAATAGAGAATACAATTACGTTGCAGAAAACGCCGGGTAAGGATTTCGTTGTTCTCAATCTCACAGACATACAGTACAACGATTTTCTTGACGTCGCAGGTCAGCGCACGCAGACTGAAGAGACGATCAGAGAGCTTGTCGCAAGGGTACAGCCTGATCTGATCACGATGACTGGCGACCAGATCTGGGCGCCGTTCGTAAAATATTCCATTGAAGACCTTATCGAATTTATGGATTCTTTCAGGATACCGTGGGCGCCGATAAACGGCAATCACGACGGCGAAGGCAACGTGGATCTGAACGCGGCGGCGGAAAAGTACGAAGAGTCGGAATACTGCCTGTTCAGGAAGGGCCCCGGCAATATCGGAGGAGTCGGGAACTACGTCATCAACATAATGGAAGGAGACGTGATAGTCGAGTCTCTGATAATGATGGATTCGGGGTCGGGCGCAGATTTCGGAGATATGCCGGAAGAGGACAAGATGTATTACTGGGAGCTTGACGACGATTTTCAGCTCAAGCGGGATAAGAACGGAGAACTTGTCGAGAGACAGATCGGGCACGATTACGCATATATTCAGCCCGGGCAGGTCGAATGGTACCGTTGGTGCGTTCGCGGCGCCGCGGAATACAATGAGAGCAAAGGTGCGCCTGCGCCGGAATCCGCGCTGTTCATACATATCGCCCTGCCGGAGTACTATTACGCATATTGCGATTATCTGCTCAGCGGCAAGAGCGAGGAATACGGCTTTTTCGGAGAGATGAGAGAAGACGTGTGTTGCAGCAAGAAGAACAGCGGCATGTTTGACGCGATCCTTGAAGAAGGGAGCACGAAGTATGTGTTCGCCGGGCACGACCACGTCAACGACTACTCTCTGATCTACAAAGGCGTCAGGCTCACCTACGCGCTCAAAACCGGCGACAGGTGCTATAACGACGATGACAAGAACGGCGGCACCGTGTTCCGGGTGGGAGAAAAGAGGAGCGTGACGCACGAATACGTTGTGACAGATTGACGAAGGGGCGCAAGCCCCTTTTTTTTACATCAAAACGCCGGACCGAACGCCGTATACCGGGCGGGCGCGGCGCTCCGTGTCTGCCCGCGGGAGACGCTACGTTAGCGGCAGGAGACTTCAGGCGCAAATGCCGAAAGAGAATTCAGGGTTGATAGTTTTCCGAGATTAATGTATAATATATGTAAAGTAATTTGGGAAAACCGGGCGTATGAAGAGAATATTTTGCATAATTACCCTGATATTAACGTTGCTTGGAACGTGTCTTTGCGCGGTCGCGTGCAAGAAAGAAATAAAAGACGTTGCGGCTGACGACGAATATCTGGGCACTTCTGACGAAAAATACAGAGTGGAAGGGATGAGCGCGTTCGATCTGTTCACGCAGGCTCATGCAAACTGGCTTGAAGACGACGCGTATTTCAGAGAGGAGACGCTGAGTTTTTCTGTGTCGTCCGTGCTCGGGGTCATGGGTACGCGAAGCGTGCAGATGAAAAGAAAGGTCGAAGGCGACAGAATATTCAATCAGGAGATAACAAAAGGCGACGGCGTGGTCTCCGATATGACTTCAGCCGTGAGATACTATTACGACGGAAACAACGCTTACGAGCTCAGCGTGACGCACGAAAACGATCTCGATCTGAGCGGGGCGGAATATACGGTGAAGAAGTGGGGCGAGTTTGTTCCATTCACCGGGGACGTGGCAGAAAAGAACTATCTGATGACAGAGCGCTGGACGATATACGAACTGACGGACAAGGCTTGTCTTGCGCAGGAATTCAGCGACAACGTGTACAAAGTCGGCGACGTATATTACTTCACGCTCATTTTCGATTGTAGCAAAGAGGCGATGAAGAAATATCAGCCCACCCTTCTCAGCGAATACGCAGGCAACATGTCTGCGCCGGAAAGCACTTTGAAGATGGAGAACACCGTGATAGACGTTGCCGTGAAAAATATCGGCGGCAAAATGAGGTTTACCGCGTGGTACAGGAGCGAGACTTACAGTGGCAAGGCTAAAAACATTATGGAGACGACCTGCAAGGAGACCTGCTACAACAAGATGACCTATACTGGTTACGCCGTTACGGATGAAGATCTTCTCAATCTGGCGTAAACCAATTCAAGTGATAAAAAATCAAGGAGCCGGAAGGCTCCTTTTTTATACGTCCGTTATTGGCGGGACCGGCATTTCCGGAGTTATTTTCTGATGACCGTTTTTGTCGGAGATATGTCGTCTTTCGAGAGTTCCTCAAGGAAGTATCTTTCAAACACGTCTGATTCTATATGCCTTGAGAAAGAGATGTTGCATATTCCGTTGAAACTTATCGCCGTCACGTAAAACGGCGCGTAAAGCGGGTTGCCTCCTATGACTTCGTAATCGAGCACTCCGTTTTTCGCCAGGTTGTTTTTCACGAGACCCAGGTTGCTGAAAGAGGTGTTGCTCATCCTTTCTCCGAGCAGGGTGTCGCCCAGGTCGACCAGAAAATCGCTGATAAATCTGGGGAGGAAGCCCAGCACGCCGTGCATCAGGTTCTTTCCGTCGTTCAGGAAAGATTTGAGTTCGTCCTCGTGAGTTGCAATCTCAAAATGCTCGCGGAGCTCCTTGATCAGTTGAGCTTTGTCTCCGCCGAACGTTTCGAACTGAGTGGTCGCGACGAAGTTGGTCAGCGTTGTGGTCGGAAAGCGTTTTCTGAGGTCTATCGGCATTTGCAGGCGTATGCATTTTTTGCTGCCGCGTTCGTCGCGTAGTCTCAGGAAGGTCACGCAAAGCGTTGCCGCGAGATATTCGTGCAGGGTAGCGCCGTAAGATTTCGCAACGGGTTTAGCAGAAGCGAGATCGAAAGAGTAGGTGGTGGAAACGTTTCCTCTGTCCTTTATGACCTTTTCGTCCAGCTTGAACTGAGCGCGGCCAAAGCTTCTGGCATTGTTGATCTTTCCCTTTTTGTTTTCGGCAAAGCGCAGATAACCGTCTTCGAATTCTTCGTCCGTCGCATGGTCTCTCCAGTCAAGGATGTTGGTCATATCGACGTCTTCGCCCAGCAGAGTGAAGTAGCACGCCAGCAGACAATTCAGAAATCTTACGCCGCCGTTGCCGTCGGTAAGGATATGGTAAAGTTCCACGCAGATCATGTTTTTTTCGTACATGATCTTGAAAAGCGGCTTTTTTGCATATCTGTGATAATGCTCTCTCTGAGGATTGAAAGGCTCGACGTTCACTTTCATTTCCGCGACCTGGAGGGTCCTGAGTCCGTGCCATCTTCTTTTGATGATGACGGTGTACATCGGGAAACGCGGCACTACGAGGTCTGTGGCTTTCTGAAGAATTTCAGGGTCAACGTCTTTGTCGAGGTTTGCTATTATGCGGAATTGAGAACGCGTGTTGCTTATCGTTGCAAACGGCATCGCGCCAACCGAGATGGTGAATTTTCTGCCGGTATATTTCATTGTTGTAATCTCCTTTAAGGTCTGAAAATCTGAATCGTAAAACAAGAAAGTCAGAAAGTTGTTCAGATAATTGCCGTTGTTATCGGCATGTGACGTTATTTCCTTATCTAAGATAGCATATTGAAAAATGATAGTCAAACGGTAGAAGGGCATAATTATTGATTATAAAAATAGAAGAGAGACTCCCAAATGTAAAGTTTTTGTAAAAAAGCGCGTTTTCGGGTTGCAACTCATATATTTATAAAATAAAAAAAAATTTTTGTCCGGAAGCAGTCTTAACTTTCCGGAGCAGCGGTGACGCGGATGTGCGCGGAAAGAAAGCGGAGGCTCGGACGGAAAATGAGCGAGGAAACGTTTATTGTATTTACAATTGAAGCGGCTGCATGATATAATATTCAATAATACGGGGGAATTTTTATGTTCGGAAGATCAAAGAAACCTGAGAGAACCACGTTTGTCATCATAGCCGGATGCGCCGGGGCGGGGAAAACCACCGTCGGGAAAGCCGTTTCCGAAAGAATGAAGTGGACTTATATAGACAAAGACACCGTCACCAGACAATATACGGATTTTATTCTTTGCGCAAGCGGGTCCAGCGAAGGCGACAGAGAGTCTGAATTTTATTGCGAAAAGATAAGACCCATTGAATACGACATCACGCTGAAGCTTTGCCGCGAGAATCTTGAACTCGGCAACAGCGTGGTGCTGACAATCCCTATGATCGCTGTGGTGCAGGATTTCAACAAGTTTGCTGAAATGATAAACAAACAGTATCTTGACAGGATCGGCGTCGTCGTCAGATTTGTCTGGATAAATCACGATGAAAATCTGGAATATGCCAGAGTCTCCAGGCGCAACGCTTCCAGGGACCGCTATAAACTTGCCAACTGGTACGAGTACAGCTCCGGGCTTGCGGGAATAGCTCCGGATAACGCTTTTGGAGCATATATTTTTTACAACGAAGTGGACAGGAATCTGAACGAGGAGGTCGAAAAGCTGATAAAATGGATTCAAAAGTGATTTTGCTTTCGGGGACTCCGGCGAGCGGAAAAAATACCGTAACGGGATTGCTTTGCGTGGCAGACTCTTCTTTTATTATGTTCAGGAAACACAGGGGAATACCTGATGGAACAGAGCACAAACCCGGATATACAGACATATCCGTAAAGGAGTTTACCAAAAAAGCCGGGAGAGGCGACTTCGTTCAGTATCATGGCAGGTACGGCAGGTTTTACGGCGTTGACGGCAAGCGGCTGAAGTATTACTTGTCGCGCGGAAAATGTCCTGTCATCCACGTCGGGAAGCTGGAGAATTATTACGCGCTGGAGAAATCCTTGCGCGAAAAGGGAATACCGTTTTGTCATATTCTGATATGGTCGCCGCTGGAGCAGATAAACGAGAGGCTGGATTCAAGAGAAAAATCCGAGGACCAGAAAAAAGTGCGTTATTCTGCCGCCAAGGAGGAATTTGCGGATATAGCGTCCGCGCTTGAAAAAGGGGAGAGACCTTACGGACTGGTGATATTCAATTCAGACGCCGAAGCGTCGGCAAAAGAGATCGTACAGTTTGTGCGCCAAGGTAAAACAGACGGCAGCGGAGACGGTTATCCAGTGTTGCGTAATTATATAGAGGGAAACAGAGAATGGAAGATCTGAATTCTTTGGGAATCAAGAAATCGTCTTATACCGGCGAGAAAGTGGTCAGAGAAGCGATCTCAGGCGAGTATAAAGATCTCGTCTTTGAAGACGCTCTCTGCATACAGGACGTCATGCTTTCCGGAGAACAGGAAAAGCTTGTGTTTGACAATTGCGAATTCAGGAAGCTTTCTCTGAAAAAAGTGCTGGGCAGACACGTTCATTTCATCAACTGCAAAATTGGAGTCTTCGAATATTACAACAGCGGAGTGGACACCCTTGTTTTTGAGAGAAGTACCGTGGACAACGCCACTTTCAACAAGAACAGGACGCTGAAAGACGTCAGGTTTCTTGACTCAAGGTGCGGAAGGATCGACGTGCTCAACAGCGACATGCAGCTTATTGAGATATTGAGCATGTCCGAAATAGGAGAAATCAGGTTCGAATACGGAGCGGACGTGGAAAAGATCGCGATAGGCATGTCCAAAATCGGAACTCTGGTCTCCGACAATATGCCGGGATTCGATATAAAAAGCGGGGTTTCCGTTCAGAAGCTTCAGATACAGGTCGTAAGTTTCAAAGAATTGTGGAAGAGATACCGTCAGGAAAAAAAGGAAGGCGTGGCAGGATTGAAAAGGCTGTCCATGCTCGTACTCGCGCTTTATTCTTCGTACGTTGAACGCAATCTGTTCAGCGAAAGCGATCAGTGTCTGTACATAATGAGAGACGTCAATATGTACCTCAGGATCAGACAGGCGGGGAAGAAGCTCAACAAATTCGGCGCAATGGCGAAGCCTCTGATATGGCTGGAGAAAGCGCTGTATGCCGTGGCGTACTTTACAATCGGCAAATGTTTCGGTTGGGGAATTCGCATAACAAACAACATAATTTCAATGCTCGTTTCGATATTTGCGTTTTCAGGCATATACGCCGCATTGTCCGGCACGGATACTGTCAAAGGCGTAATCGTAGATTCTTTTATGAACTCTCTGAAATATTTCTTCAATCTTGACGTGGTTTACGGAGATCTGCCCTCTGCGATGCTTTATGCCGCATATGCGGAATCGATACTGGGGATATTCCTTCTTACGATCATAACGGGCGTTGTGGTCAGAAAAATCGTGAAATGACGGAGTACGGCATTGAAAATATTCGTTGAAAATAAATACGCGGCGCGTTTTCCCGCGGCAATAAAAAAATCTCTTGAAGAAAAGGGCAATGTCTTCTGCGATTGCGAGGCGGAGTGCGAGGCGTACGTCGGCACGTCGCTCGATCGCGAAAAACTGGACGCAATGAAGCGTCTGAAAGCGGTTTTCGCGCCAAAGACGGGAGCGGACAAATTTCCTCTTGCCGGGATGAGGGAGCGCGGAATTTCTCTCACGGTCTCTCACGCTTGCGCGCCTTACGTTGCCGAGCACGCCTTTGCGTTGACGCTTGCGCTTCTTCACAGAGTGATCGAACTCCACGGCGATCTTCGGGAGGGGAACTGGAACGCAGGGAGATCATGGTGGAATTCTCTGAGGGATAAGACTGTCGGTATAATAGGATTCGGAGCCGTTGGCAGAGAATACGCAAAGCTGCTCGCGCCTTTCGGTTGCGTCGTTATAGCCCCCGACAGAGGGAAAGAAGTGCCGCCCGGAGTAAAAAAGGAGCCGTTACAAGCGCTTCTGAATGAGAGCGACGTTCTGCTTTTCGCGTTGCCAAGAACTGACGAAAGCGCAAAATTATTGACGGACGCGGATTATGCTCTGTTGAGCGGCAAATTCGTAATAAACGTCGGCAGAGCGGAGACGCTCAAAGAAGAAAAGATATTCGGACTGCTTGAGAGCGGAAGTCTTGCCGGATTCGCTTCCGACGTCTGGTCTGCGGCGCAGGGAAGATCTGAAAAAGAGGCGGCAAGGAGCGTTTCAAAATATCCTTTCGGGAAATTCAGGAACGTCGTGATGTCGCCGCATTGCGCCATACACGCTTCTAAAGCCGAAAACGTCGCCGTTGAGGATATAGCCGAAAAGCTTGTCGTTTTTTGCGACGGAGGAAAGGTTTCCAACGTGGATTACGACGCAGGTTACTGAGCGGAGAGAAGATAAACCGAAACGCGGAAAATAAAGCGGTCGGATGAGTGAAAATAAAAAAACGGGGAATCGTTTCCCCGTTTTTTTATTCTGTTTGTCATTTTCGTCAGCTCAGCTTCAGATAAGCATATGCTGATACGTTGACGTCGGCATAGGTTTCTGCGGTCTGCATCGTTATGCTGAGGCACAGGTAATGGAAACCCGTGTCGTCGGGCATCGTTACGGGCAAAGTCGCCGTGAGTATTACCTGACTGCCCGATCTTCCTGTTTCGCTCACCTGAACGTTTTCCGGGTCTATCGAGACGTTTTCGTCGGAGTAGATGACGTT
>CALWKT010000005.1 GCA_944381335.1 uncultured Christensenellaceae bacterium | reverse complement strand
GGTCCAGCAGTGGTAAACTCAATTTGAGAGGCTCCAAGAAGTCCACCGCTTTCGCAGCGCAGATGGTCAGCGAGGATGCCGCAAAAGTCGCTTACGAGAGCGGTCTCAGAAGCGTAGAAGTCTACGTAAAAGGTCCGGGTACGGGCAGAGAGTCCGCAATCAGAGCGTTGCAGGTAGCAGGTCTGGAAGTTACGATGATCAAAGACGTTTCTCCCATTCCTCACAACGGATGCCGTCCGCCCAAGCGCAGAAGGCTGTAATCAGGAGGTACAAATCACATGGCTAAATATACAGGACCCGATTGTCGTCAGTGCAGACGCGAGGGTGTAAAGTTGTTCCTCAAGGGCGCTAAGTGCGTTTCGGAGAAGTGTCCGCTTGCAAAGCGTCCCACCGCTCCCGGTCAGCACGGCACCGCGAGAAAGAAGGCTTCTGGCTATTCCATTCAGCTCAGAGAGAAGCAGAAGACCAAGAGAATTTACGGACTTTGCGAGAAGCAGTTCAAGGGTTACTTCGACAAGGCTGAGACCATGAGAGGCATCACCGGTGACAACATGCTCATTCTTCTCGAAAGAAGACTCGACAACGTAGTATTCCGCCTCAGCCTCGCTTCAAGCAGAGCTCAGGCAAGACAGATCGTCAACCACGGTCTCATCACCGTCAACGGCGAAAACGTGAACATTCCTTCTTATCTCGTAAAGAAGGGCGACGTTATCGCAGTGAAGGAAAACAAGAAAGACAAGAAGATTTTCGAAGAGCTCAAGGCGGCAAATTCCATCGGTCTTCCCAAGTGGCTTGAGTTTGACAACGCGACCCTCACCGGCAAAGTTGTCGAGCTGCCCGAAAGAAGCGACGTGGAGCAGAAGATCGAAGAGCATCTCATCGTCGAGTTGTATTCCAAATAATCGACGGCGTTTAGCAGGAGGTATATATGATAGAAATTCAGAAACCGAGAATCGAGTGCGTAGAGACAAACGAAGGCAGAGAAATGCAGTTTATCGTCGAGCCGCTCGAACGCGGATTCGGTACCACTCTGGGAAACTGCCTGAGAAGGATCCTTCTCAGCGCGCTTCCGGGCGCGGCTCCCGTCGGTATCAAGATCGAGGGCGTAAGGCACGAATTCAGCTCTATTCCCGGAGTTAAAGAGGACGTCACCGAGATCATCCTCAACATCAAGGGTCTCGCTGTAAAGGCTCATACCGAAGACAAGGATTTCAGACAGGTCGTCACCATTGAAAAGAATACGGCAGGCATCGTCACCGCAGGCGATATACAGCACGGTTCCGAGATCGAAATTCTCAACCCCGATATGTATATCTGCTCGCTCGACGAAGGCGCAGATCTTAAAATGGAGATCACGATCGGCGTAGGCAGAGGTTACGTTTCCGCAAACGAGAACAAGGACGAAACCCAGCCCCTCGGATATATCCCCGTCGACTCCATCTTCACCCCGGTGGAGAGCGCGAGTTACGCAGTCGAGAGCACGCGTCTTGGACAGAACATAAACTACGACAAGCTGACGATAAACGTCACCACGAACGGCACTTTCTCTCCGCGCGAGGTCATCAGCCTTTCCGCGAAGATCATGGAAGATCACGTCAACTTGTTCGTAAACCTCGTCGACACGATGAAGGGCAGAGAAATTCTGATCTCTCAGGACGACGAGAAGACTCACAGAAAACTTGAAACAAGCATCGAGGATCTGGACTTGTCCGTACGTTCCTACAATTGCTTGAAGAGAGCGGGTATCCACACCGTTCAGGATCTTACCAAGAAGACCGAAGAGGAAATGCTCAAGGTCAGAAACCTCGGCAAGAAGTCTCTCGACGAGGTCATCAAGAAGATCAGAGAACTGGGATTTGACCTGCGCAGTAAGGACGAATAAGGAGAACAGAAGCAATGAGAAAATTGGGTAGAACCAGTGAACAAAGAATGGCTATGATCCGCAGTCAGGCTTCGGAACTGCTTTGGTACGGGCGCCTCGAGACGACTGTCGGCAGAGCTAAAGAGGTTCAGAAATACGCAGAAAAAATGATCACGCTCGCGATCAACACCTATGAGGACGTCGCGGTAGTGAAGAAAGAAAAGGTCAACGCAAAGGGCGAGACCGTCACCGTCGAGGAGACCGTTGACGGCGTCAGAAAGCTCGCTGCAAGACGTACCATGATGGCTAAACTCAGAGAGATGAAACCCGTCAAAGACGAAAAGGAAAGCAAAGGCGATTACAACAAGCGCCTCGCAGCCGTAAAGCATCCTCTCATAGAGAAGCTGTTCAGAGAGTACGCACCTTTCTATGCAAAGCGTGCTAACGATTGCGGTCAGAAGGGCGGTTACACCAGAGTTGTGAAACTCGGTCAGAGACGCGGCGACGGCGCTGAAGTAGCGATCGTCGAACTCGTAAAAGAGACCCCCGTGAAGAAGTAATTCAAACAAAGCAAAATTGCGCCGTACGGAAACGTACGGCGTATTTTTTTACTAAAATTTCTACGGGAAACAGTTGTCGTTCATGGCTTATAGGACATAATATGAAATGCGGCTGAAAATCATCGGAGCCAGCCGTCAAATGTGCTTTTTATCTGAATACGAGTATTGCAATAAAGATACAAACGTGGTATAATTTATATGTGAGGTAAAGATGAACGATAAAAAACTGGTTAAAAAGAGAAGGAAAAAGGGGACAGTTCCCATGCTTATGAAGATCGGCTTTTTTACGGTCTTCTTTTTGCTGGGATGGACCGTCGTCATTCCTTACGTAGCCGCGCTGATAATTTACGATGCCGTTTTCGGGACCCGGGTTACGCCTATGTGCAATACGGTCACTTATGACGATTACAAGGACGTGATGAAACGCGAGAAAATGGATTTTTATTCCGGGAAAAACAAGCTGGGAGCCTATCTTTATACCGCAAAGGACGGCAAAAAAGGCAAAGCGCTCGTGCTTGTATGCCACGGGATAGGCTGCAATATGGACGGCTACCTCAACCGCACTCAGTATTTCGTGCGCAAGGGGTACGACGTTTTCACGTTCGACATGACGGGTACGTGTACAAGCGAAGGAAAGAGCATTTACGGGCTCAATCAGTCCAAGATCGATCTGCACAACGCGCTCGAGTTTATAAAATCGCAGTCACGTTTCAATGGCATGCCCGTGCTTATCTACGGACATAGCTGGTCTGGCTACGCCAGCGCGAACGTGCTCAACTACGGGCACGACGAACTTGTCGGAGTCGCTACGCTGAGCGGCTTCAACAACACGTGGGATACGATGTATTTCCATGCGCAGAGATACGTCGGCAAGCTGGCGATCCTCTACAAGCCGTGGAATACGCTGGTGGAAAAGGTCAAGTTCGGCAAATATGCGGGAGGCACCGGCGTTTCGGGCATAAACAAATATAAAGGCAGAGTCCTGGTTTCTCACAGCAAGGACGACCCGACCGTGCCGTATTCCTGCTCGATCATGGCGCACCGCGACGAGATCACCAATCCCAAAGCCGAATTTTTGCTTTTCGAGGACAGAGGGCACACGATGAGCCGCCCGATCGAAGACGAAAAGAAGATCGCGGCAAGCATTGTCGGAAAGAAGAGCAACATCGTCAAGACTTCGCAGTACAACACTTTCCAGTACAACGTGGATATAAGATACGAATACAGCGACAAGGAAACGGTTTTTGCGATAGACGACGCTTTTATGGATCAGATCAACGCGTTTTTCGAAAAATGTCTTGCAGAACGCAATGCCTGACGCTTTCTCTCCCTCTTTGGAATAAAGGGGGAGATTTTTTTAAATCGCTATTGATAGGAAAGCACTGATGTGTTATAATTAAAACAGTTGTTACAGGCGTATAAGTCAATACTTGTCGCCAAATTTTTAAAGGAATTTCAAAAAATGCTAAAAAGATCAAGCGGTATTTTACTCAACGTTTCTTCTTTGCCGTCGCCTTACGGCATAGGCGGTCTGGGCAAAGAGGTCGACGATTTCTGCGAATTTGCACTGAGTTGCGGTTTCCACTACTGGCAGATCCTGCCGGTCACGACGATAGGTCTGGGCAACTCTCCCTATTCCGGGGTCAGCGCGTTTGCCGGAAATTATCTGTATATCGACCCCGAAACGCTTGCAGGGCAGGGATATATATCCGAAGATGACAGACGCGCGTGTGAGGAGAGCAATCCGTACGCCGTCGATTACGGCAAGGTGATAAACGCGAAGCGCACGATGCTGAAGAAGGCTTACGACAACGTGAAAGACAGGCTGAAATGCGAGCTCGCCGCGTTTGAAAAAAGCGCGCCGTGGGTCAGGGAATACGCATTGTTTATGACTCTTAAACAGAGTTATAACGGCGCTCCCTGGTGGAACTGGCAGGATTGCCACAAGCGTATGAACGAAGGCGCAAAGCGCGGCTATATCTCAGAGAACGCGGATGCATATTACTATTTCGTGTTCGAGCAGTATCTGTTCGACGAGCAGTGGAAGGACGCGAAGAAGCGCGTCAACGCAAAGGGAATGAAGTTTATCGGAGACATGCCGATGTACGTCAGCATGGACAGCGCGGACGTCTGGGGAGAACCGGAAGCGTTCCTTCTCAACGAAAGGCTGGAGCCGAAAAAGGTCGCCGGAGTTCCGCCCGATTATTTCAGCGAAGAGGGACAACTCTGGGGCAATCCTCTCTACGATTACGATCACATGAGAAAGGACGGTTTCTCGTGGTGGATGAAGCGTTTCGACCGCATGGCGGAGCTGTACGACGTGCTCAGGATCGACCATTTCAGAGCGTTTTCCGAATATTGGGCGGTCGATTACGGCGAGACCACCGCAAAGAACGGCGAGTGGGGCGAAGGCGTCGGCGAAGAACTGTTCGCCAAGGTATTCAAAAAACACGACAAGGATTGTTTTATTGCCGAAGACCTCGGGATAATAGACGAAAAGGTCAACGACCTGCTTGCGAAACTGGGTCTTCCTTGCATGAGGGTCATGCAGTTCGGTTTCGAGGACGGCGACAGCATACATCTGCCGCACAATTTCAGCCGCAACTGCGTCGGATATACGGCGACTCACGACAACAACACGACTCTGGGCTGGATGTACGGACTCAAGGAAAACATTCTCGACTATATGCTGAGATATATCGAGTGCGACCGCAAGGACTTCGGGGGCGGCGGTTACGATTGCAAGGCGACCAAGATATTCATAAGACGTCTTATTTCAAGTTGCTGCAGGCTTGCCGTAGTGCCTTTCCAGGATCTGTGCGGTTACGGCGGGGATTGCAGAATGAATACTCCCGGCGTTGCGGACGGCAACTGGACGTTCAGGGCTACGCGTGACGCGATGAACAGCGTTGATAAAGGCTATTTCCATTACGTCAACTGTCTGTACGGCAGAAACAACGAAATATGCTGATATTCTATACCGTATCAGGCGTCACGACGGACGAACTGGCTGAAATGGCGGATGTTGCGCTCGGAAAGAGAGGAATGGCGCCCGTCGGGAAGATAACCAGAACAAAAAATGGCGCTCCCGTCAGCGATAATTACCGCATTTCATTTTCTCATACCACGGGACTTGTCGTTATGGCATGCTCGGATACGCCCGTCGGGATTGACGTCGAGAAGGACGGACGGAAGGTCCCCGCCGGAATGAAGGACGTCCGCAACTGGACGGCGTACGAAGCGAAATGCAAGCTGACCGGAGAGGGGATAAAGCTCTCCGAGGTCAGGAAAGGCGGCGATTTTACGCCTGGAACGCGCTATCCTTACGTCATAAAAGGGTACACGGTCGCCGTTGCGGGCGGTGACGACGGGCAGATCGCTGTCGTTGACGCAGAGCAGGCAATCAGTACATTTTCGCCGTTTTCGTAGTGTAAAATATCGTCAGGTCAGAAATCTGTTGCATATTGCGTAATAAAGCGGTATACTAAACATGTAAGAAACAGGGCGTGCGGTATACAGGCGCCGTTGTACGGAGGTTAAAATTTATGATACTCGAACAGGTTAAACAAATAATCGCAGATCAGATGGGCGTTTCGGCAGACGATATCAGCGCGGAGACCAGACTCAAGGAAGATCTTCAGGCTGATTCTCTCGACACCGTTGAACTCGTCATGGCGGCTGAAGAAAAATTCGGTGTTGAAATCGAAGAAGACGCCGTGCTCAGCATGGTAACCGTCGGAGACGTAGTCGATTATATCGAAAAACATCAGAAGTGATAATTCAAGAGCCGCAAGGCTCTTTTTTATGCGCCGAACCGTAAAGGTTCCGTACGGCGAAAATATCTCAAATAAAAGGACCGGCGATTTTGAGCCGGTCTTTTGATTTGCGTATTGCTTTGAAGTTTTTCAGTGGTCACAGCTTTAACGCGACGTCCCACGCGCGCCATATGACAGTGCGCAGATTGCCCACGCCGTTCGCGTCGCCGACAAGAGACACCCTCTTGTCCTTGCCCGCTAACGGCGCGGGAGTGTATCCGACAGATATTATCACGTCGTCCGCCTTGAGCACCGTCTTTTTGCCGTCCTTATCGGTGACGGTCACGCTGTTTTCTCCTATCTCGGAAACCTTGCTTTCAAGGTAAACGGGAACTTTGTTATATGAGAAGAAATCTCTCAGATAAGAGGAGTTGGCAAGACATACGCCGCGCACCGCGATAAGGTCGTTTTTCATCTCTACGATAACGGGTTTCTTTCCTTTGAGGAAGAGATCGTAAGCTATTTCACAGCCCGTAAGACCGCCGCCGATAACGACAACGTTTTCGCCTGTTTCCGCTCCCGACAGATACTCGACCGCTTCTTTCGCGCGCTCTATGCCTTTGACATTCATCTTTTTTGCGACCGCGCCCGTAGAGACGACTATCTCGTCTTCTTTAAGAGTTGAAATATCCTTTATCTCGCAGTTGAATCTGACTGGTATTTTCAGGTCGTTTATCTGCTTTATGTACCACTTTATCAGCGCTTTGTCCTTTTCCTTGAAATCGGGAGCCGCCGCGGCTATGAACACACCTCCCAGCTTATCCGTCTTTTCATAAATCGTGACTTTATGCCCGCGGAGAGTCGCGATCCTCGCGGTCTCCATACCTCCTATGCCACCTCCGACGACAGCGACCGTCTTTTGTTTTTTAGCCGGGATTATATCGTACTTGTGCCCCTGCATCGTCTGCGGATTGAGTGCGCATCTCGCCATATGCGCCGCGTCCTCGAACGCTTCGTCGTTGGCAACGCCTTTATAGTGTGCCATCGCGAAACACGCGTTGTGACAGCAGATGCACGGGCGGATATCGCCCGGCATATCGTTTTTGAGTTTTGTGACCCAGGCGCCGTCCGCCAGGAATTGCCGCGCGACGCCCATAGCGTCTATCTTGCCGTCTTTGATTGCCTGCGCGGCTGTGTCCGGTTCCATTCTCCCTGCGCATACGACGGGGATGTCGACGAATTTCTTTATGTGCGCGACGTCTTCGAGATTGCAGTTTTTGGGCATATATGCCGGCGGATGCGCCCAGTACCAGGCGTCGTACGTGCCGTTGTCCGCGTTCAGCATATCATAGCCGGCGTCCTGCAGATATTTAGCCGCTTTTTCGCTTTCTTCCATGTCTCTGCCTATCTCGTCGTAGACCTCGCCCGGCATTGCGCCCACGCAGAAATCCTTGGTCTTGCTGAGCACGGAATAGCGCAGAGAAACGGGATAATTCTCTCCGCATGCCGCCTTGATAGCCTTGACCACTTCTACGGCGAAACGGTAGCGGTTTTCAAAGCTGTCGCCGTACTCGTCCGTGCGTTTATTTGTATAGGGAAGGGTAAACTGATCGAGCAGATACCCTTCGTGCACCGCGTGAACTTCAACGCCGTCCACGCCTGCTTCTTTGCAAAGACGCGCGGTCTCGGCAAAAGCGTAAATCATGTCCTGTATTTCCTTTTTAGTCAGTGCGCGGCAGGTTACGTCTTCTGCCCAGCGTGAAGGAAGCTCGCTTGGCGAAGCGCAGATGTACTGAGCGTCGACGAACGGTTTTGCAAGCGCTCCGAGAAGTTTGCTTTTCATCAGAGGCACCATCATGTCGGTTATCGCAAACGATCTGCCGAATCCGGCTGTCAGCTGAATGAACATCTTCGCGCCCGTCTTGTGAAATCCGACCATATAGTCTTTGAGCTGACGGAACATCTTTTTGTTCTTGTAGAGCCATCTTCCGCCGATCAGGTCCTTGAGCGGCGCGATGCCGGGGATGATCAGACCCACGTCGTGGATCGCGCGCTCCATAAAGAAATCGGCGGCGACTTTGTCGAAATGGTTGGGCTCCATCCAGCCGAACAGAGACGTGCCGCCCATAGGGCATAGAACGATCCTGTTTTTGATCTCGACGTCGCATATTTTCCACGGCGTGAACAACGCTTTGTATTTGTCCTGCATATCAATACCTCCTTGCGTATCCGTATATATTATAAAATATTGCCTCGTAACGGTCAATAGCGTATTTTTGTTTTGAAGAAAGCCATACCTGACAAGAAAGCGTCTGCAAAAACAAAACGGTTTATATAAATCAGATATATTTAATCAGTCCGCCCCATTAATTTCCGAATCCGCATACGATTAAAAACGGTTATCGTTGCATATACGGAGACAGAAATATCCCGTATTGTAAAAACGGGAAATTTATGACGGCGGCGCGTCCGCGTACGCAGTGTTGATTATTGACGGACCCGCGGTCGGGCAGGTTGGAAAAACGGTTAAATTGTGATTTTTGCCGGCATTTTCAGGCTTCACGCGGTTTGTAATATAATTTATACAAACAATTTCATATCGTCTATGGAAATCGCGCTCCGTAAGTATTACAATAGAGTAAGAAAGGTCGCGGCGCATGACTTTCGTGCCGCGGGAGGTCGTATGGAAAAGGTGTGTTTTTGTTCGGATAACGTAAAAAAAGAGATATATCTCGATCAGGGCGCTTTTGTCGGAGCTTTTTATGAAAACTCATTTACGACGGGCAGGACGAATGTGAAAGAGGAGTTTGTGTTGTTCTGGAGAGAAAGGAAAGGCAGAAGGCGTGCCCTTTATTCTTCGCAATGCGAGGTTTCGCGGCTGGACGACGGGCTTGCGTTCGTCAGCGGAGACTTCAGGATAACCGAAAAATACACGGCGCGTCCCGGCGGCGAGCTGATAAAAGAACTGTTCCTGCGCGCGCCCGGCGAAATATTCGTCGAAGAAGTCAGAGTTGAGGAACTTACCGTTGAAAAAGACGCGTACAGGTGGTCCGCTCCGCTCGCAGGAAAGACGTTTATCCCCGCAAAAGTTGCGCGCCTGGGGCAACCCGTCTTTCTGAAAGATATGTTTTTCGGGCAGGAGACGCCCGTGGGAGACAACGGGATAAGGAGCGGTAAGGCTTCTTTCAGATACCACACGGGAAGACTTATGAGTGAATTGTCTGAAAACGGGGAGTACCGGATGAGACCGTTTGTCGCAGGAGCGGCAAGGGCAGAAGGCGAGCAGCACGTGTCGGACGCGTTTTTTTCATATCTTGACGGGGTGAAGAGGAAAGCCGTTTTCAGAGTGCAGTACAACAGTTGGTACGACAACAAACTGGACATTACGTCGGAAAGGATAAAAAAGTCGTTTACGGCAATCGCCGAGGGCTTTGCCCGCGCGGGGTTCAGAGCGCTTGACTGCTATGTCGTTGACGACGGGTGGACGGAATACGAAAAACCTCTGTTCTGGGAATTCAATTCCAAGTTTCGCGGCGGATTTGCAAAAGAAGCGGAACTGACGCGGGAACTGGGGGCAGAGTTCGGGGTCTGGTTCGGACCGCGAGGGGGATATACCGCGCAGACTTACAGGTATGCGAAACTGCTGGAACAGGCAGGTTACCACGTCAACAAGAGATCGAGAGACATCTGCACAGCAGACTCGGAATACGTCGCCGCGATGTGCTCGAGAATGGCAGAGTTCTGCAAATCGTACAACGTGGGATATTTCAAGATCGACGGCTTCGCATACGCTCCGTGCAGAGAGAGCGGGCACAATCATCCGCCGGCTAAAGGGGACGGCATAGCGTTTTACACTTACCTGTGGGAAGAATGGCTGAAAGGGTTTGAATCGATCAGGGCAGTCAGACCCGACGTGTGCCTGAACGTGACGTCTTACGCGCATTGCTCGCCGTGGTTTCTGCTGTGGGCTGATTTCATCTGGATGAACAATGCGTCCGACATGGACTTCGTAGGCAAAGGGAGCGACATGCAGAGATGTCTCAATTACCGCGACGGCAGATACCGCGATCTTTTCGTGAAAAGGCAGTACAGATTCCCTGCCGCTCACCTTTACAATCATGAGCCGACCTATGCCAGAAGGAACTACGCTTCAATGAAAGACAGAGAGGTGGATAAGCCGATAACCTACACGGACGAGGAATTTTCACTTTATATGAAGTGTTGTCTGATGAGAGGCAGCGGACTTGCGGAACTCTATTTTTCACCTGAGATGATGACTGAAGAAAAATGGAAAGCGGCGGCGCGCGAGCTTGAATTTGCAGAAAAGAATTTCTCCGTTCTGTCGCGTTCACGCTTTTTCGGCGGGAGACCTGAAAAAGGAGAGGTGTACGGCTATATCGCGGCAAACGGCGGCAAGTACGTTCTTATGCTGAGAAATCCGGGAAGCAAAGCCCGTCGGTATTCTTTCGATCTGCCCGTCGTCGGACACGTCGAAGGGAACCTTGAAGGTCAGGAGATCAGATTTTCAGACAATCTTGATTGAGCATGGTAAAAACGCAAAAAAGACGGGAATTGTCCCGTCCTTTTTTTGCGTATCATAATACGCGCACCGCGCGTATTGATATTGCAATTTGACAAACGTCATGTTATAATATTAAAAACAATTTATCCGGATACGTCCGGATCGGAAGGAAAAATGTCCGCAACCATTAAAGATCTTGCCAGGGAAACCGGTCTGTCCGTCGCGACTATAAGCGCGTATATCAACGGAGAGAGAGTAAGAGAATACAACAGGGAAAAGATAGAAAGCGCGATCGCGAGACTCGGTTATATCCGCAACGATTACGCGCGCTCTCTCAAGGTCAGGTCGTCAAAGACGATCGGCGTAGTCGTGCCGGATATGTACACCAGGATCACCATGTATATTCTTGCCGAGGTCCAGAACGAACTAAGAAATTACGGTTACGGAACGATCATATGCGACAGCAGGTCAGACGAAGAACTTGAACAGCAGACGTTCAGATTCATGTTGTCTAAAATGGTGGACGGGTTCATCGTGCTGCCGGTATCGGGAGCTCCATCTGCCGTCGATGTGTTGAGAGAGAAGGGAAAGCCCGTCGTCGTGGTAAACACCATGAAAGAAAGAAAGGACGTTGCGCACATCGTCATAAAAAACAAAGACGCTTACAGGAAGGCGATAGGAGACATGGTCGCGAAGGGAAGGCGGCACATCGCGCTGATATACGCGAGATCGCGTGTGACTATGCTCAGAGAAAGGATAGAAGTGTATCGCGAAGTTCTTGAAGAAGCGGGTATTTACGAAGAAAAATATATTTTTAAAGCAGAACATACCGTAAAAGGCGGTTTCGAAGCGATGAAGAACGCGCTTGAAATGCATCCCGAGATCGACGGTTTTCTCGTCTGCAATTACGAAATGAGCATTGGCGCGCTTACCGCGCTGAACAGGTTCAGAGAAAATTGGAAAGAGAGTGTTTCGTTCGTCGGACTTGATCTTGAAGACGACGCAGACGTCTTTGCCGTGAAACCGACCGTAATCAACAGACCGATCAGAGAGATTGGCGTTGAAACCGCGCGTCTAATTGTGGACGCGGTTGAGAAAGGTTGTCTGAGAGACGTGGAGCTTTCGTGCGAATACGTAAAAGGCGACACGGTCTGAAAAGTTTGACACAAATTTCCGGTTAAAAATTTTATAGATTTTTTGGGAGCAAGCAACTTTTTTGTGCTTGATCGGAAAGATCTGCCCAGACAACTGAAAGAAAGGCAGAAGAGAGACCTCTGACGTGCCGAAGAATTTGTTCAACGGCATGAAAAGAAGATGAAACGGTGAATATTTTTTTGCACAAAACCGCATTCATGCACAATCCGTGGCGTAAATGTCAAAAATTGGTGTTGACAAAGCAGAAAAGCGGTGATATACTTTGAAATTGGAAAGGCGGACGCGACAGCGTACGCTATTTTACGGAGCAAAACTCTAAACGTTTAACTTTTTTACCGACGTATTAAAAGCGAAAGGTAAATTTGACTTAAAGACGGGAGAAAAGTATCTTATCGGCAACTCGGTAAAAGTCAGTTACGACACTCTCGACGGAAACGGAACGATCAAGGAAGTGTCCGTTTCCGGCACGGAAGCGGCGATGCTTTCGACAAAAGCGGACGGAATGACTGTTGAAGGATACTACACCAGCGGACTGATCGGCTCGACTTTCAAGGGCATCAACGTGTCCTTCGCTGAATCCGGCACTTACGAGGTAACGGTACTTTACAAGGCAAACGTTTCCGTGAAGTACGTGTTCAACGTCAGCGAAAACGCGGTCGTACCCGGATATAAAGCCGACATTACCGCGGAAGAAGCGGACAACTTCAAAGTCGTGATAAGCCGCGCGGACCAGTACGGCAGCGGTATCAACGCAGAAATAGTCGTGGAACTTGCCGATAAGGAAGGCGTGGTCGCGACGCTGACTGCGGACGATTACTATCTGTATACGCTCGTGAACGGCGAAGAAGTAAAGCTTGACAATCTGTTCTTCGACTACTTCATGCCGGTGAACTACGAGTTTTACGTCAAGATAACCAATCCCGAGTACGTCGCGGCAAGTACGCTCAACGTGGTCGGAAAGATAAGCTTCGTTGCTCCCGACTATAACGGTCAGCTGATCTGCGAAAGCGAATTGACGGACAAGACGACGGCTTATTCTCTGACAATAGGTGACACCGCGATCAGGAGCACGCAGAGCAGTTACGCCGGATACGTGTTCAACATCAGCCCGATATGCCCCGCGGACAAAGTTGTCAAGGGCGTCACCTTCAATCACGAGATAAAGCTTACCGTAGACAATGAGGAGATAACCCTCGCTTCGGGCGAGTACAAGTTCGCTTCTTTCGACGCTGAAAAGGGAACTTACGGATTCGGTTCTTTCAGCTTCAGCGAAGAGGGCAAGTATTCCGGCAAGCAGTTGTGCCTCATCGTGACCGACGCAGAGATAGTCGACAAGATAGAGGCGGCGTCTTCCGTGAGTATCGGATACAAAGTATTCGCAAAGAATTACAACAACGTACTCCTTGCAGACGCAAATGCGGTAGTAACCGTGCAGGCAAGCTCAACCGACATCGGGTAAGCGCGTCAAACCGACGGGGCGTGACCTGTTCACGCTCCCGGCGACGTGAAGGCATGAAAGACAACCAAACACTACGATCCCTTATAATATGGGTGTAAAACTTTCTTTCTCATAAGCAAGGCGGCTTTTAAGCCGCTTTGTTTATTTTTTCGTTCATAAACGGGACATCTTTCCGGTTGTTTTCTTTGCAGGAGGCAGATCTGCCGATATTGTAAAATTTAAGCAAAATAACCTTGTCCGGGATGCGTTTGTCCAAGGCGGGTGTTGACACGCGGATCAATTGCGATTATAATTTAATTGTTGTGGGACGGGTTTGAGATAAACTCAGAGTAAGCGTTCCGATTAAGGTCGGAGAGATAAAGGAGAAGAATTTTATGGCATACGAACTCAAAGGTACTTTCGTCTATTCAAAGACGGCAAAGGGCAATTTCAATTTCAGACTCAAGGCTCCCAACAAAGAGACCATAGCGGTATGCGAAGGTGCATATTCAGATCTGAAAAGTTGCAAGGCGGGCATTGATTCAGTCCGCAAATTCTGCGCGACAGAGAAGATCGAGGATCAGACTCTCGCGCGCGGTTACGAAACGCTCACCAACCCCAAGTACGAGATATACGTCGACAAACAGGGCAAGTTCCGTTACCGTCTGAAAGCCAACAACGGCAATCTGCTGTGCATTTCGGAAGGCGGTTATGCGACCAAGGCGAGCTGCAAGGCGGGTATAGCCAGCGTTGCTAAATGGGCGCCCGGCGCGGACATGGTATCGGAAGAGGACTATAAGTAATTAAATCACTGTTGATACGCGGACGGCTTTGCCGTCCGTTTTTTTATATCCGGACTGTGCGTTTGCAAACAACAGAGAGATAGCCTTGAAAGCGCAGTCTGATTGACAGATCGCGGTCTGAAAAACCCGGTCTTTGGATCGGGCGAAAAGATGAGATGTAGCGATGAGTGAAATTTCAGGAGGCTCAGGCTTGCACGTTTCTCCTCAGATAAGAGAGACGATGAGTTCGGTCAGAAAGACTGCGGCTGTTGCAGAAAGCGCGACGGTCAGAAGTCCGCGTCTGAAGAAGGAAAGCACGACTGCCACCGCTGTGCCTATAAGAGCGGATATCAGACTTGCCGAAGAGTAGAAGACGGCGGGAAAGACCATTGCGCTGAGCACGCCGTACGGCAGATATTCGAAGAAGGAAAGCACGCGCACGTTGGTTATCTTCTTGCGGACGAGAACGAGAGTGACGACGCGGCAAAGGTATGTCAGCCCTGCCATAAGAGCGATTTTCCATACGACTTCAAACACGTTCATTTGCAGCCTCCCGAGGCGCAGTTTTTTGTCGCTTCACCCTGATTTTGCCGATACGTATCCGCTTTTTCAACGTTTTCGCTTTTTGCGTCGCCGCCGAACACAACGCCGTCGGCAGGCTTTCCGCCGTTTTCTCCGTCCTGCCTGACGGGAAAGAATACCGCGCCGACAAAAGCGGACGCAATGCCGCATATTATTATCGACCAGCCTGAAGAAAGCTTATTGAGCCCGGGAACATAGTAGAAAAGACAGCTCAGCGCTATCGCAGTCAGAACTACGGTCAGGACTGCCTTGGACGTGCGGCAAGGGGGAACGACGATGGCTATGAACATCGCGTAGAGGGCGATGCCGAACGCGCTTAAAAGACTTTCGGGCAGTATGTTGCCGGCAAGCGCTCCTAGCAGGGTCCCGCTCACCCAGCCGACGAAAGCGGTGAGAGACACTCCCATGAAATAAGAAAAGGAGACGTCGCGCGGCTGTCGCATGGAAACGGCGTAATTTTCGTCGGTAAGCCCGAATGCGATCAGAAGCCTTTGTCCGAGTCCCGTTCCGGGTTCCAGTTTCTGAGAAAGGGAAATGCCCATAAGCGCATAGCGCGCATTTATCACCAGCATAGCGGCGACGAGTTCCGCGACGCTTCCGCCTGCGGCGATGAGATCCATACCGGCGAACTGACCCGTGCCGGTAAAATTGGTGAAAGAGCACAAAAGGGGCATCCACCAGGCGAAGCCTTTCGCAACGCAACCGACTCCGAAGGTGAACGAAACGGTGAGATATCCCAGCATGATCGGAATTCCGTCCCTGCAACCGTATTTGAAACGCATACTCCCTCATTTTCCGCAATTTGCGGCAAACAATATGATAGCACGGCGCGCGCCTGTGTGCAAACGAAAGGCGTGACTTTATAAAAATACTTTAAACAAAAGGCTGTTTATTCGAGAGCGAAAAATTGATTTGACGGACGGTAAGGACAGATATATTTCCGCCTGCCGGCTCAAGCCCGATCTGCGTGATATTTTTGAAAAGTTGTAAAAGACGATCCTCTGAAACGGGATACCGGAAAAGGAAAGCTGATATACGATGAAACGCGGCGCAGCGTTTTGTGGTCATTTGTAAGTGTTCAGGATGCCTTTTGCGACTTCGAGTTTTGAAACGCATCTGTCCATCGCCTGTTTTTCTATGTAGCGGTGAGCGTCGGCTTCGGTCATTTTGAGGACGTCGATCAACAGCCACTTCGCCCTGTTGACGATGCGGATCTCCTCCATTTTCTGTTCGACGGTCTGTGCGGATTTCTGGTAGCGGCGCATACGTTCTCTGGTCGCGCGCGCCCAGTCAAGCGCCTGTACAACCATCTGGGGGGAGGACGGGAGGGGCAGAGTCAGCACGCCGAAGTCGGACACTTTTGCGTATATTTCCGCATACAGCTCGCGCCTGACGAAGAGTATGGCGACGCAGCCTTTGTCCGTGCAGACGTCTATCGCGAGTTTTGCGGCGCGGTCGTCGACGCGGGTGCCGTTGATAAGCACGATATCGTACTCTCTTTCAAGCATCGCGCGCTTTGCGGTCGCGGAGTCGGACACCCTTATCACCGGTGAAAAGGTTCTTTCGGGGAGCAAAGGAGAAAGAGAAGCGGAAAACTTCTCTCCGTCAGAAACAGTAAGTACGCTGTAAACACGTTCTTTAAAGTCCATTGTCTCCCTCCGGATATGTCGGATGCGATTTGCCGTCAGCTTTTGCAGTACGCCGCGATCACTTCTGATGGCAGGCAGAGAGAAACGAAGTCGCTCGTCTTTGCCGCCTCGACCGCCTCGTTGAGTCCCGAGGGGATGGTCGCGAATTTTTCAAGCGTTTTTTTATCTGCGGTATACAGATTTATGTCCGCGGGCGCGGGTAGCGGCAGTTTGTTTTCAATGCCGTACAGTCCCGCGTATATCATAAGGGCGAACGCGAGGTAAGGATTTGCCTGAGAGTCGGGGGAGCGGAGCTCGGCGCGCCTGTATTCTCCCACTGCCGCCGGGATCCTTATCAGCTGAGAGCGGTTTTCGCCCGACCATGAGATATAGCGGGGAGCCTTGTTGTTGCCAAGGCGCGCATAAGAGTCTTTTGTCGGATTGAGGAATACGGTGATATCGCGTATCTTATCGAGTATGCCCGCAATCACGAAAGGGATCGTCTCCTCGTGCTTCGCGCCGTCTACGGACACGTTTATATGCAGACCGTTGCCCGGTTCGTCCGCGAGCGGCTTGGCTGAAAAGTCGGCGAAAAGCCCGTTCCTTGCCGCGATCGTCTGCACTACGGAGCGGAAAGTCACCGCATTGTCTGCGGCTGTCAGAGCGTCGGAGTAGCGGAAGTCTATCTCGTTCTGCCCGGGACCTTCCTCGTGGTGAGAGCCTTCGGGCATGATGCCCATCTGCTCTAAGGTAAGGCAGATCTCCCTCCGTACGTTTTCGCCTCTGTCTAAAGGAGCGACGTCCATATAGCCTGCGTTGTCATAAGGTATTTTCGTGGGATAGCCGTGTTCGTCAAGCCTGAACAGATAAAATTCCATCTCTGTGCCGAAGTTGAAGGAATAGCCTTTTTTCTTAGCCGCTTCGACCGCTTTGATAAGTATGCCGCGCGTATCCGCTACGAACGGGGAGCCGTCCGGGCAGAGCACGGAACAGAACATCCTGACAACCTTGCCGTGTTCCGGTCTCCACGGCAGTACCGTAAGAGTGGACGGGTCGGGGTGCAGGAAAAGATCGCTGTGAGCCACGTCGCCGAAACCGGCGATGGCTGACGCGTCGATGGCTATGCCGAACCTGAATGCGCGGTCGAGTTCGGCGGGCATCACCGAGATGTTTTTCTGATTTCCGAAGACGTCGGTAAACGCGAGACGGATGAACTTTACGTCCTCCTCTCTGACGTATTGAAGAACTTCGCTTGACGTATATTTCATGATATCACCTTTGTGTTAGTTTTCTACATACATGCGTTTGTACGGGTTCGCGCTGTCCGGGGTCACGACCGTGAACGGAGAGGAGAGCACCTCGTTTTCGTCCATGCCGAACGTGGCGCAGAACTCTTTTATATAACCTTCGGCTGCGAGCATATCTTCGCAGGTGGCGGTTTTTGCAGTGACTTTGCCCGGAAAATTCACGCCCTCCGCGTTTCCTCTCATAAGCACCTTGCCGCCGTGCATGCCCGCGCAGGGGAAGTTTCCGACTATGCGTTTGCCGTCGTCGTTGAGCCCCAGCACGATTATAAGCCCGCCAGCCTGGTATTCTCCCATAAAGCTGCCGCATCTGCCGCCGATTATCATGACGGGGAATTTGCCGTCGTATTCTTTCATATGGATGCCGGCGCGGTAGCCCGCGTTGCCTTTAACATAGATCTTGCCTCCGCGCATAGCGTATCCCGGCGCGTCGCCTGCGCTTCCGTTTATCACGATCTCGCCGCCGTTCATAGTGTCGCCGACGGCATCCTGCGCGTTTCCCTCAACGTATATTTTCGCGCCGTCGAGGTAGGCGCCCAGCGCGTTGCCGGGGATGCCTTTTATCGTCAGGGTCCTGTCCGAAAGTCCGGCGCCGATAAATCTCTCGCCCAGGCATCCGACTATTTCGCAATCTTCTTTCGAGCTTCTTATCATTTCGTTAAGTGCGGCGTTGTCGGTCGCACGCGCGTTTAATACGATCATTATAACATACCTCCTTTGGATTTGACTACGGAATAACGGATTATTCTCCCGCGTGAGCTACGCCGAGTACGGAAAGTTCCTTTTCGGTAAGCCCTATACCGCGAAGCATGAGCCTGTTGCCTCGTAGCGCTTCTATCGAGTTGATGCCCATGCCGCCCATTATTTCGGTTATCTCGTGTTTCCATGCCGTCAGCAGATTGACTAAGCGGCGGCGACCTTCTTCGGGGTCGAGACGTTTTACGAGTTCGGGATTCTGGGTCGCTATACCCCAGTTGCATTTGCCGCTCTGGCAGTTTCTGCACATATGGCAGCCCATCGCGATAAGGGCGGCGGTCGCGATATAGCAGGCGTCCGCACCGAGAGCGACGGCTTTGACTACGTCTGTCGAATTTCGTATGCTTCCGCCGACTATAAGCGAGACGTCGTTTCTTATGCCTTCGTCTCTGAGCCTCGTGTCGACTGCGGCGAGAGCGAGTTCTACGGGTATGCCCACGTTGTCTCTGATACGCGTAGGAGCCGCGCCGGTGCCGCCTCTGAAACCGTCGATCGCGATGACGTCCGCGCCGCTTCTCGCTATGCCGCTGGCTATCGCGGCAACGTTATGCACTGCGGCTATCTTGACGATGACGGGTTTTTTGTATCCGGTCGCTTCTTTCAGCGAGAACACGAGCTGACGGAGGTCTTCTATCGAATATATGTCGTGGTGAGGAGCGGGGGATATCGCGTCCGAGCCTTCGGGTATCATTCTGGTGCGCGACACGTCGCCGACTATCTTTGAACCGGGCAGGTGACCGCCGATGCCGGGCTTTGCGCCCTGACCCATTTTTATCTCAATAGCCGCGCCCGCTTCGAGGTAGTCTTTGTGCACGCCGAATCTGCCGGAAGCGACCTGTACGATCGTGTTCGCGCCGTAGCGGTAAAAGTTCTCGTGCAGACCTCCTTCGCCCGTATTGTAGCAGGTGCCCAGCTCTGTCGCCGCGCCGGCGAGCGCCGCGTGAGCGTTGTAGCTGATAGAGCCGTAACTCATTGCAGAAAAGAGTATCGGAAGTTCCAGCGTAAGACGTGGCGGAAGATCGGAAATCAGCTGCCCGTGTTCGTCTCTCGCTATTTCAGAAGGTTTCTTTCCCAGGAAAACGCGCGTCTCCATGGGCTCTCTCAGAGGGTCTATCGGCGGGTTGGTGACCTGCGACGTGTTGATCAGAAGTTTATCCCAGTAAACCGGGTACGGCTGAGGATTGCCCATAGAAGAGAGCAGCACGCCGCCGCTTCCGGCTTGCTTCATTATCTCCTTGATCGAGTCTCCCGACCAGTTCGCGTTTTCTCTGAAATCGCAGTTGCTTTTTACTATCTTCAACGCGTGAGACGGGCAGGTCGCTACGCAACGCTGACAGTTCACGCATTTTGAGTCGTCTGACAAGACGAATCTGCCGTCTTCCGAGCGGTAGTGCACGCCGTACGAACATTCGCGTACGCACAGTCCGCAGCAGTTGCATCTGCGGTCGTTTCTTACGACTTCGTAAGTCGGATATATATAATCTGTCTGCATCAGTATCTGCCCTCCTCAACTCTTACTACGACGGGTTCGCCGCCCTCGGGTGCGCGCACGTTCGCAGCGTCGGGCTCCATGACCCTGATCGCCGCTTCTTCGCTTGCGATGAAAACTCTGTCGTCCTTATCCGCAACGACCATGGAACGGAGTTTGAGTCTGTCGTTGAGCGCCATAAGTCCGCCCGTGAATCCGAGTATTATCGAGAACGGACCTGTGACGAGCAGTCCGGAAAATACGTTTCTGAGATAGGTCAGTTTTTTTCTTTCCTCGGGCGGTTTGTTTTCTATCGTCGACCAGAACGGCGCGGCGATGACGCTAGCCGTCTCTTCAGGAGTAAGCCCCTTTCTGCGGATAAGGTAATCGGCGATATAAGTGAAAACTTCGGTATCTGTCTGCAAGGTGCATTTATATCCGTATCCTTCGATATATCTGCGATTTGCGTCGTAAGAAGATATCTCGCCGTTGTGGACGACCGTGTAATCGAGAAGCCCGAACGGGTGTGCGCCGCCCCACCAGCCGGGTGTGTTGGTCGGGTACCTGCCGTGCGCCGTCCAGCAGTAGGCGGAATATTCGTCCAGGCGGTAAAACTCTCCGACGTCTTCCGGGAAGCCCACCGCCTTGAACACGCCCATATTCTTTCCGCCCGAAACTACGTAAGCGCCTTTTATGCATACGTTTATATGGATTGACGCGCGCGCGACGAATTCGCGTTCGTCCACCTGCGCGTCGGCTATACGTGAGCGGAGAGGAGACAGGAAATATCTGAATATTATCGGTTCGTCCGTTATCGCCGGGGTCTTGCGCACCGGCATGGGCTCCGCTTTTACTATCTCGAAGCCTTCTTTAAGATAAGCTTCGCACTGTTTCTGGCTTTCTCTGTTTTCGAAAAACATATGAAAGGCGTAAAACTCCGCCATATCCGGGTATATCCCGTAACCTGCGAAGCCGCCGCCCAGTCCGTTTGAGCGTTCGTGCATCGGGACCATGCTGGCGACGATTTTTTCGCCGCTCATCAGTTCGCCGCTTCGGGATATGACCGCGGAAACCGCACAACCCGACGGGATCCTTATCTGACCTTCTTTCAATAACATATAAAATCCTCTCTTTTTTGCAATAAAAAAGGCAAAGGCGCGTTTTTAAGGACAGTTATCCTCAAAAACGAACGCCTTTGCCCGTTTGACAGATTATAGCACGGGGGAAAAAGATAGTCAACATAAAACAATCAAAAAAAGAGGAGAAAAGGGACAAAAAATTTTTTTATGTGAATTTGTTGAAATCCGTTGACAAACCATTTCGCGTTGTGTATAATCCGAAACATAAATCAAACGGGCAATGGCGTCTATGTTGAAAAGCATAGGCGCCATTGCCCTTTTTTATTGAAAAGGAGAATAAAATTATGCAAACGGTATCGGACTATTTCGGCAGCATGGTCTTTGACGACAGAGTAATGAGAGCAACGTTGTCTGCGGACGTGTACAGATCTCTCAAAAGAACCATCGACAGAGGGTCGCAACTCGACATTTCGGTAGCCAACGCGGTCGCGAATGCCATGAAAGACTGGGCGGTCGCTCACGGCGCGACGCACTACACGCACTGGTTTCAGCCTCTTACCGGTATAACCGCCGAAAAGCACGACAGCTTCATAACTCCCGCGCCCGACGGCAGGGTGATTATGGAGTTTTCGGGCAAGGAGCTGATAAAAGGCGAACCTGACGCGTCCAGCTTCCCGTCGGGAGGACTCAGGGCGACGTTCGAAGCGAGAGGTTACACGGCGTGGGACCCGACGTCTTACGCGTTCATAAAAGGAAAGACGCTCTGCATACCGACGGCGTTCTGTTCGTACGGCGGCGAAGCGCTGGATAAAAAGACCCCGCTCCTGCGTTCTATGGAAGCGCTGAACAGGCAGGCTATGAGAATATTGAAGCTGTTCGGCAACACGAACGTCAAATGCGTGCGCACTTCGGTGGGACCCGAGCAGGAATATTTCCTTATAGACAAGGAAATGTACGACAAGAGAAAGGACCTGATATATACCGGTCGCACCCTGTTCGGAGCCAAGCCTCCCAAGGGGCAGGAACTTGACGACCATTACTTCGGCGTGATCAAGCCCAGAGTGGAAGCTTTCATGGCAGACCTGAACGAGGAACTGTGGAAACTGGGCATACTTGCGAAAACCGAGCACAACGAAGTCGCTCCCGCTCAGCACGAGCTTGCGCCGATATACAGCACGACGAACATCGCGACCGATCACAACCAGCTGACCATGGAGATAATGCAGAAGGTCGCTTCCCGTCACGGACTTGTATGCCTGTTGCATGAAAAACCGTTTGCGGGCGTAAACGGCAGCGGCAAACACAACAACTGGTCCATGGCGACGGACAAGGGAGTAAACCTGCTCACTCCGGGCGAAACGCCGTATGAGAACGCGCAGTTCCTGCTTTTCCTTTGCGCGGTTCTCAAAGCCGTGGACGACTATCAGGATCTGCTCAGGATCGCGGTCGCAACCGCAGGCAACGACCACAGACTGGGCGCGAACGAAGCTCCGCCCGCAGTGCTTTCGGTATTCCTCGGCGACGAACTCACGGCAGTGCTCGAAGCGATAGAAAACGACAAGCCGTACAGCGGAAAGAAAAAGACTCAGCTCAAACTGGGCGTGGACGTTCTCCCTCTTTTCCAGAAGGATACGACGGACAGAAACAGAACGTCGCCGTTTGCGTTCACCGGCAACAAGTTCGAATTCAGAATGCTCGGTTCGTCCAACAGCATTGCGTGCGCGAACATCATGCTGAACGCCGCGGTCGCGGAGAGTCTGAAACAGTATGCCGACAGGCTTGAAGGAGTGGAGGATTTCAACACGGCTCTGCACCTTATGATAAAGAAGACGATCAAGGATCACAAACGCATCATCTTCAACGGCAACGGTTACGACGAAGCATGGATAAAAGAAGCTGAGAGGAGAGGTCTTTCCAACTACCGCACCACACCCGACTGTATGCCGCACCTTCTCGACAAGAAGAACGTGGACATGCTGACATCTCAGGGCGTTTACACTGAGACGGAGCTTAGATCCAGGTGCGACATAATGCTGGACAACTATTGCAAAGCGGTGCTTATAGAAGCTGAGACGATGGTTGACATGGCGGAGAGACAGCTTGTTCCGGCGATAGAAAAATACGTTTCGAAAATTTGCGAAACGGCAATTTCCAAGAAAAATTTCATGCCTGATATAAGTTGTGATTACGAACACGGGCTGGCAAAAAAGCTGTCAGGATCGGTAGACCGCGCAGCGGCTTGTACGGCAGAACTTAAAGAAGCTGTCGTTCACGTCAGGGATTTTTGTGATATAATATCCGAAGCGGACTATATCAGGGACGCGATCCTTCCCAGAATGAGCGCTCTCAGGGCGGTAGTGGACGAGGCGGAAACTCAAACCGCGTCCGAATACTGGCCGGTGCCCACTTACGGAGAACTGCTGTTCGGCGTAAGATAACGGAGGGCTTATGTGTTCGATAATGGCATATTGCCGGAGCGACGCGCCGCGCGAGAAATTCGAAGAAGGTTTTTCGCGCACCGTGTCGAGGGGTCCTGACGACAGCAGGATCGTTGATACCGGCGCCGGGCTTTTGGGCTTCCACAGGCTCGCGATCATGGGGCTTACGCCCGAGGGAATGCAACCGTTTTGTCTTGACGGAGACTACATCGTATGCAACGGCGAGATATACGGCTTCGACAAATTCAGAAAGGCGCTTGAAGGCAAGTATGCGTTCAGAAGCGATTCGGACTGCGAGGTGCTCCTGCCTCTCTATAAGGAGTACGGAACGGACACGTTCGCTATGCTGGATGCGGAATATGCCCTGGTGATATACGACGCAAAGCGCGGTAGATTCGTTGCCGCGAGGGATCCGATCGGGATAAGACCGCTTTTCTACGGTTACGACGAAACTGGCGCGATCATGTTCGCGAGCGAGGCGATCAACCTTGTCGGGCTGACGGACAGGATCATGCCTTTTCCTCCCGGCTGTTACTACGACGGCGAAAAGTTTGTAAGATATTGCGATATCGCCGCTGTTGAAGAAGTCAGTAAAGACGGCGTAGAGGAAGCCTGCGCGAAGATACGCGAAAAACTGGTTGCCGGAATAGAAAAACGCCTTATAGCCGACGCGAAAGTTGGCTTTCTTCTGAGCGGAGGACTTGATTCTTCTCTGGTATGCGCAGTCGCGGCAAAAAAAAGCGCAAAGCCGATAAAGACCTTTTCGATAGGCATGAGCGGCGACGCGATAGACTTGAGGTATGCCCGCGAAGTTGCTGACTATATCGGCAGCGAGCATACAGAGGTCATAATCGACAAGGAAAAAGTTCTGGCGGCGCTCGATACGGTAATTAAAATACTGGGCACTTTCGATATAACGACCGTGCGCGCCAGCATAGGCATGTATCTGGTCTGCAAGGCGATACACGAGACGACGGACATAAGAGTGCTCCTGACCGGAGAGATCTCAGACGAACTTTTCGGCTACAAGTACACCGATTTCGCGCCGAGCGCGGAAGAGTTTCAGAAGGAAGCTCAAAAGCGAGTGAGAGAACTTTATATGTACGACGTGCTGCGCGCGGACAGGTGCATATCGGTCAACTCGCTTGAAGCGAGGGTGCCTTTCGGAGATCTGGATTTCGTGAAATACGTAATGAGTCTGGATCCCGCGATAAAGATGAACGTGTACGGAAAGGGCAAATATCTTCTGAGAAAGGCGTTTGAAGGAGACTGGCTCCCTTACGACATACTGATGAGAGAAAAGGCGGCTTTTTCGGACGCGGTCGGGCACTCGATGGTCGACTATCTGAAAGAGTACGCAGACGGGTATTATTCGGATAAAGAATACGAAGAAAAGCGCGCGCGGTATGCGCACGCGCGCCCGTTCACCAAAGAATCGTTGTTATACAGAGAGATATTCGAAAAGTATTATCCCGGGCAGGGAGAGATGATAAAGGACTTCTGGATGCCCAACAAGAACTGGAAGGGATGCGACGTGTCCGACCCGTCCGCGAGGGTGCTCTCCAACTACGGCGACAGCGGAAAATAAAGTGGCAAAAAAATATATTTGAGAGGCATATATATGGAAAAAATTCTGGTACTCGATTTCGGCGGGCAGTACAATCAGCTTATAGCGCGCAGAGTGCGCGAGCAGAACGTGTACGCCGAGATAAAACCGTACAACAAGATCACCGCGGAAGAGATAGCCGCGGCGGGTTACAAAGGGATAATCTTTACCGGCGGACCCAACAGCGTTTACGACGAAACGTCGCCGCATTGCGACAGAAAGGTGCTTGAACTGGGTATACCCGTACTGGGGATATGCTACGGCGCGCAACTGACTGCATGGCTTACGGGCGGCGAGATATGCAGCGCAGGCGCTCTGGGAGAATACGGCAAGATCGAGCTTTCGGTAAAAGACGACCCGTTGTTCGAGGGAGTGCCTGAAAAGAGTATATGCTGGATGAGCCATACCGACTATATAAAGCGCGTGCCCGAAGGATTTGCCGTGACCGCGACGACTGAGCATTGCCCGTGCGCGGCGATGAGCGACGGCAAGAGCATATATGCGGTGCAGTTCCACCCCGAGGTCACGCATACGGTATACGGCAAGAGGATGCTGCACAACTTCCTGTTCGCGATATGCAAGTGTTCGGGCGACTGGAAGATGTCGGATTTCGCGAAAGAGGCGGTCGAAAAGTATAAAAAGCAGCTCAAAGGCAAAAAGGTTCTTTGCGCGCTTTCGGGCGGCGTTGATTCTTCGGTCGCCGCAGTACTTCTGCACAAGGCGATAGGGTCGGACCTCACCTGCGTGTTCGTCGATCACGGTCTTCTGAGAAAGGACGAAGGCGACATGGTGGAGCGCACATTTAAAAACCGCCTTGACATGAACATAATAAGAGTCAACGTAGAGGACGTGTTCCTTGAAAAGCTCAAAGGGGTCATCGAGCCGGAAAAGAAGCGCAAGATAATCGGCGAAGAATTTATCCGCGTATTCGAGCGTGAAGCAAAGAAGATCGGCAAGGTCAACTATCTGGTTCAGGGCACGATCTATCCGGACGTGATAGAGAGCGGCGCGGGCGACGCTTCGACGATAAAAAGCCATCACAACGTCGGAGGTCTTCCCAGCGTTATAGATTTCGACGAGATAATCGAGCCTCTGCGCGAACTGTTCAAGGACGAAGTGCGCGCGGTGGGTACGGAACTGGGCATCCCCGCGGACCTGGTATGGCGTCAGCCTTTCCCGGGGCCGGGACTTGCAATAAGAGTGATCGGGGAGATAACCAAGGAAAAACTGGATACCTTGAGAGACGCGGACGCGATCTTCAGAGAAGAAGTCGTAAATGCGGGTCTTGAAAAGATAACCAATCAGTACTTCGCGGTGCTTACGGACACAAGAAGCGTGGGCGTTATGGGCGACGCGAGGACTTACGGATATACGGTCGCGCTCAGGGCGGTCACGACGGACGACTTTATGACCGCGGACTGGACGCGCCTGCCTTACGAGGTACTCGAAAAGGCGAGCAGCAGAATAACCAACGAAGTGAGGACTGTCGGCAGAGTCGTCTACGACATCACCTCGAAACCGCCCGCGACGGTTGAATGGGAGTAATTCGCGGTAAGGAGAAATTATGACTAAATACGTATTCGTGACCGGCGGCGTTGTTTCCGGTCTGGGCAAAGGTATCACGGCGGCATCGCTGGGCAGACTTCTCAAAGCGAGAGGGCTCAAAGTGGCGGCGCAGAAACTCGACCCCTACATCAACGTCGATCCCGGGACTATGAGTCCGTATCAGCACGGCGAGGTCTACGTCACAGAAGACGGCGCGGAAACAGACCTCGACCTGGGGCACTACGAAAGATTCATCGACGAGGACCTCAACAAGTATTCCAACCTTACGACCGGCAAGGTGTACTGGAGAGTGCTCAACAAGGAGCGCAGAGGGGAGTACCTCGGCTCCACCGTGCAGGTCATACCGCATATAACCAACGAAATAAAGGAATTCGTCTACCGCGTGGGCAAAAAGACGAACGCTGACGTCGTGATAACGGAAATAGGCGGCACGATAGGAGACATAGAGTCTCAGCCGTTCATAGAGGCGGTGAGACAGATATTCCTGGAAGTGGGCAGGGAAAACAGCCTTTTCATACACGTCACGCTGGTGCCTTTCCTGAGAGGAAGCGACGAGCACAAGTCCAAGCCCACACAGCACTCCGTCAAGGAATTGCAGGGCATGGGCATCAATCCCGACATAATAGTGCTGAGGTGCGACGAGCCTCTCGAAGAGGACATTTTCAGGAAGATATCCCTTTTCTGCAACGTAAAGCCCGATTGCGTCATTGAAAATATGACGATACCCGTGCTGTACGAAGCGCCGCTTATGCTTGAAAAACAGAATTTTTCGGGCGTAGTTTGCAGAGAACTGGGCATAGACGCTCCCGCACCCGATCTTTCTGACTGGGAAAAGATGGTGGAGAGCATAAAGGAAAGGAAACATAACGTAAAAATAGGTCTGGTCGGCAAGTACGTAAAGCTTCACGACGCCTACCTCTCCGTGATGGAAGCGCTGCGTCACGCGGGTTATCCGATAAACGCTTTTGTGGATATCGAATGGATTGACAGCGAGTTGCTTGACGAAAGCAACGTGAAAAGCGTATTATCTAACGTGGACGGAATTATTGTGCCCGGCGGCTTCGGCGGAAGGGGAATAGAAGGAATGATCCTCGCGGCGCAGTACGCGCGCGAAAATAAGGTCCCTTACCTCGGGATTTGTCTCGGAATGCAGATCGCCGTTATCGAGTACGCAAGAGACGTTGCCGGGCTTGAGAACGCGAATTCGGGCGAGTTCGACAAGGACTGCAAGTATAAAGTGATAGACTTCATGCCCGGTCAGAGCGAAGAGAGAGACAAGGGCGGCACGTTGAGGTTGGGGAGTTATCCTTGCAAGGTGGAAAAGGGCACGATGCTTCATGACTGTTACGGCGTTGACGAGATAGCGGAAAGGCATCGCCACCGCTACGAGTTCAACAACGATTACAGAGACGTCCTGACCGGCGCCGGACTTGTGATCGGCGGCGTTTCTCCGGACGGCAGACTTGTGGAGACCGTGGAGATAAAGGATCATCCTTTCTTTGTAGGAGTGCAGTTCCATCCTGAATTCAAATCAAGACCCAACAGACCGCACCCGTTGTTCAGAGGTTTCGTCAGCGCGGCGCATGACAATAAGCACAGGAGAGAAAAAAACAGTGAGAGAGTTTGACAGAAAACTTGTTTTGGAGGACGGCTCCGAATATTACGGTTACGGCTTCGGCGATTACTCGGAGCGCGTGACGGAAATAGTGTTCAATACGTCGATGGTCGGATATCAGGAAATAGTATCCGACCCTTCGTATACTTATCAGTCGGTAGTCATGACCTATCCTCTCATCGGCAACTACGGCATGACGGACTGGGACTACGAGACCAGGACGCCGACGATAGGAGGACTGATCGTCAGAGAATACAATGACCGCCCGTCCAACTTCGGCGCGAAAGAGAGCCTGGGCGACGTGATGAAACGCTTCGGTGTGACCGGCATTTCGGGCGTGGATACCAGAAAGCTGACCCGCTCGATACGCGATTTCGGCAGCCGCAAGGTGCTGATAACCGCGGCGGATACGCCCAAGGAAAAGGCGCTTGAGATACTGGCGAAAACGGACGTCCCGACTGACGCGGTGAGCAAGGTAAGCTGTAAAAAACCTTGGAAATCCAAGTGCAAGGGCGGCAATTACGACATCGTGGCGGTAGACTGCGGAATAAAGCACAACATAATAAGATCGCTTGTAAAGCGCGGCTGCAACGTGACCGTCGTTCCGTACAACACGACCGCGGATCAGATCGACGTGCTCGCGCCGGACGGAGTTTTTTTCTCCAACGGTCCCGGCGACCCGACGGACGTGGGTTGCGTGGTCGATCTGATAAAACAGCTCCGCGGCAGATATCCGATATTCGGGATATGCCTCGGACATCAGCTGATCGCGCTTTCTTACGGCGCAAAACCGTATAAGCTCAAGTTCGGACACCGCGGCGGCAACCATCCTGTGAAAAGGCTTGCGGACGGAAAGATAGAGATAACCTCTCAGAACCATTCTTACGCCGTAGACAAGGAGAGCCTGAAAGGGACTTCGCTCAAGGTGACCCACGTCAATATTCTCGACGGCACCGTCGAAGGGCTGGAGTGCGAGGAGGACGGCATTTTCAGCGTGCAGTATCACCCAGAAAGCTGCCCGGGACCTCAGGACAGTTCTTATCTGTTCGACAAATTCCTTAAGATAATAGAGGAGGGAAAGCACAATGCCTAAGCGTACCGATATAAAGAAGATTCTGGTGATAGGTTCCGGACCTATAGTGATAGGACAGGCGGCGGAGTTCGACTACGCGGGCACGCAGGCTTGCCTCGCGCTAAAAGAAGAGGGCTACGAAGTCGTGCTTTGCAACTCCAACCCCGCAACGATAATGACGGACACGTCGATCGCGGACAAGGTGTATATGGAGCCGCTTACGCTTGAGTATATCGCCAAGATAATCCGCTACGAGCGCCCGGACGCGATAATTCCCGGCATCGGCGGACAGACGGGACTCAACCTTGCGATGCAGCTTGAAAAGAAAGGCGTATTGGGAGAATGTCGCGTTGAGCTTCTCGGCACGAACAGCGCGAGCATAGAGAGGGCTGAGGACAGAGAACTTTTCAAAGAACTCTGTCAGTCTCTAGGAGAACCCGTTCTTCCTTCGGAGATAGCCAATACCGTCGAAGAAGGACTGAAAGCGGTGGAGCGTATCGGCTACCCGGTGGTTCTGAGACCCGCGTTCACTCTCGGCGGCACGGGCGGCGGCTTTGCGGACAACGAAGAGGAGTTTCTTGAGATAATCAAAAACGCGCTCGCGCTTTCTCCCGTCCATCAGGTGCTTGTCGAAAAGAGCATAAAGGGCTTCAAGGAGATAGAGTACGAGCTCATGCGCGACGCCAACGACACCGCGATCACGATATGCAACATGGAAAACCTTGACCCGGTCGGCATACACACCGGCGACAGCATAGTCGTGTGTCCGTCGCAGACCCTCACCAACAGAGAGTACCATATGCTCAGAGACAGCGCGCTCAAAATAATCCGCGCGCTCGAAATAAAGGGCGGCTGCAACGTGCAGTTTGCGCTCGACCCCAAGTCGTTCCGGTATTACCTGATAGAGGTAAACCCCCGCGTTTCGCGTTCTTCCGCTCTCGCTTCAAAGGCGAGCGGTTACCCGATCGCACGTGTTTCGGCAAAGATAGGCGTGGGCATGAACCTGGACGAGATAATGCTTGCGAATACCCCCGCTTCTTTCGAGCCGTCTCTGGACTACGTAGTCACCAAGATGCCGCGTTTCCCGTTCGATAAATTCGCGGACGCGAACAACAAACTCGGCACACAGATGAAGGCGACCGGCGAAGTCATGAGCGTGGGCAGAACGTTTGAAGAAAGCCTGCTCAAAGCGGTGCGTTCTCTCGAAACGGGCGTAAATCACGTGTATATGGCTAAGTTTGACTGCATGGACAAAAAGTCGCTTATCGACTATATAAAGATAGGCGCGGACGACAGGATATACGCGATCGCTCAGCTTTTCCGCCTGGGAGCGACAGAAGAGGAGATAAACGCTGTCACCGCGATCGACGATTTCTTCCTGCACAAGATAAGACATATCGTAGAGATAGAAAATTCTCTGAAAAAGACGGGCGCGACAGCGGCGGCGGTGCTTGAAGCCAAGAAGTTCGGCTTCTCTGACAAGTCCGTTGCAAAATACGCTGGAACGACGGAAAAAAATGTCAGAAAAGTGCGCGAAGAAAACTGCCTTAAGCCGGTTTACAAGATGATATACAGCTGCGCTTCGGAGTTCGAGAGTTACATTCCGTATTTCTATTCCACATATGAGCAGGAGAACGAGTCCGTCGTATCTGACAAGAAAAAGGTTATTGTGCTCGGCAGCGGGCCGATAAGGATAGGTCAGGGCGTTGAGTTCGACTATTCGACAGTACATGCGGTCAAGACGATCAAGAAAGCCGGCTTTGAGGCGATAATCATCAACAACAATCCGGAGACGGTCTCCACCGACTACACGACGTCGGACAAGCTGTATTTCGAGCCGCTTTGCGTAGAAGACGTGATGAACGTGATCGAGATGGAAAAGCCGATAGGAGTCATCGCTTCTCTCGGCGGTCAGACGGCGATAAACCTCGCGGAGCCGCTTTACGAGAGGGGAGTCAAAATAATAGGCACTGACCGCGACGCGATCGAAAAGGCGGAAAACCGCGACGCGTTTGAAAAACTTCTGATAGATCTGAACATACCTCAGCCCAAGGGCAGAGCGGTCACCAGGATAGAGGACGGTATTGCGGCGGCGAAGGAGATAGGATACCCCGTGCTTGTGCGCCCCAGCTTCGTTCTGGGCGGCAGAGCGATGAGGATAGTCGCCGGCGAAGAACAGCTGCGCCACTACCTGAAAACCGCGGTCGAAATAGACGAGGACAAACCCGTGCTGGTCGACAAATACATCATGGGCAAAGAAGTCGAGGTCGACGCGGTATGCGACGGCAAAGACGTCTTCGTGCCGGGCATCATGGAACTTGTCGAACGCACAGGCGTTCACTCCGGCGACTCGATCAGCGTTTACCCGTCCTTCTCGATCTCGCAGAAAGTCAAGAACGTTATCCTCGACTATACGCAGAAGCTGGGTCTCGGAATAGGCATTATCGGTCTTTTCAACATCCAGTTTATTGTCGACAAGGAAGAAAACGTATTCATCATAGAGGTCAACCCGCGTTCTTCGCGTACCGTCCCCTTCCTTTCAAAGGCGACGGGCTACGACCTCGCGGACATAGCGACTCTGGTCATTCTCGGCAAGAGTCTGAAAGATCAGGGGATAAACGTTATATATCCCGAGGAGAAGAAACGTTGTTACGCAAAAGCGCCTGCGTTCTCATTCTCAAAACTGCGCGGAATGGACTCGTATCTGTCGCCTGAGATGAAGTCTACCGGCGAAGCGATTGGCTACGACAAGAGCCTGACGCGCGCGCTGTACAAGGCGTTGCAGGCTTCGGGCGTAAAGGTGCAGAATTACGGCACGGTACTCGCAACCATTGCCGACGACGACAAGGACGAGGCGCTCCCGCTGATCCGCAGGTTCTACAACCTCGGTTTTAACATCGAGGCGACTGAAGGAACCGCAAAGTTCCTGAAAAGCCACGGCATAAGAACGCGCGAAATGAAGAAAATAAGCGAAGGGTCGACAGATATCCTCGATTCTCTGCGCCAGGGCTACGTGACATATGTCATCAACACCCGCGACGTCAGCAGCGAGAACAAGATTTCGGACGGCTCCGCGATAAGACAGTGCGCGATAGAGAACAACGTCACCGTTCTCACCGCGCTCGATACGGTAAGGGCGCTCCTCGACGTGCTCGAAGAGATCACTTTAAGCGTATCTACCATTGACGCGAATTAAGGAGAACTTATGAAATTCACAAAAATGGAGGGACTGGGCAACGACTATATCTACGTATACGGCGCGCCCAAAGATCCCGAAGCGCTCAGCGTAAAGCTTTCAGACCGTCACTTCGGAATAGGCGGCGACGGGCTTGTTCTGATCAGCCTTTCCGACGTCGCGGATTTCAAAATGAGGATATTCAACGCGGACGGAAGCGAAGCCAAGATGTGCGGCAACGGCATACGTTGCGTGGGCAAATACGTATATGACAAAGGCTATACCAAAAAGACGGAACTGGCGGTAGAGACCCTTTCAGGCATAAAGTATCTCAAACTTTTTGTCGTCGACGGCAAGGTGGACAGTGTTGCCGTGGATATGGGCAAAGTCACCGTCGGAGAGCCGGAAAAGCTTGACGTCGCAGGAGGGATAGCATTTGTGCCGGTTGACGTCGGCAATCCTCATGCCGTGATATTCGTCGACGACGCCGACAGCGCGCCCGTGGATACCGTGGGACCTCTCGTTGAAAAGCATCCGCGCTTCCCGGGAGGCGTGAACGTCGAGTTCGTCAGCGTGACAGGCAAGGACAAACTGCGCATGCGCGTCTGGGAAAGAGGCAGCGGCATCACGATGGCTTGCGGAACGGGCACCTGCGCCAGCGTTGCGGCGGCGGTCAGAAGCGGGCTTTGCGACGGCAAAAGCGTGGACGTGACTCTGGACGGAGGAGTGCTCAACATCAGGTGCGAGGACGGCAAGGTCATTATGACGGGACCGGCACGCACGGTTTTTGAAGGAGAAATTCAATGCTGAAACCCAATCATAATTACGAAAATCTGAAAGATTCTTATCTTTTTTACAGAATAGCGCAAAAGACGCGCGCTTACGTGGAAAGCCACGACGGGGCGTATCTTTACCGTCTCGGCATCGGAGACGTGTCGCTTCCGCTTTGCAATGAGGTAATAAAAGCGCTTCACGAAGCGGTTGACGATCAGGCGAAAAAGGAGACCTTCCACGGATATATGCCTGAATGCGGAGCGCATTTCTTCAGGACGGCGGTCGCTGACTACTATGCGCGTCGCGGCGTGAAGATAGAAGCGGACGAGGCGTTCGTTTCAAGCGGTGCAAGCGACGAACTCGGCGACATACTCGATCTGTTCGACAAGTCGGACGCCGCGCTCGTTCTCGAACCGGCATACCCCGCTTACGTGGACGCAAACGTGATGGCGGGCAGGAAAATAGTCCATCTCGCTTCGGGAGAGGAAAACGGCTTTCTGCCCCTTCCGGACGAGAGCACAGACGCGCAGATACTCTATATCTGTTCTCCCAATAATCCCACCGGCGCGGTATTCACGAAAGAAAAACTCAAAAAGTGGGTGGACTACGCCAACAAAACCGGCGCGGTGATACTCTTCGACGCGGCGTACGAAGCGTTTATAGAAGATAAGGATCTTCCTCACAGCATATTCGAGATAGAGGGCGCGAGGACGT
>CALWKT010000004.1 GCA_944381335.1 uncultured Christensenellaceae bacterium | reverse complement strand
TTAGAACGACTTCGGCAAGTTCCTCGCACACGCTGAAACACCCTTCGGGTATCTCCTTTAACAGTGCGTTAGCCTTGAAAGTTTTCAGTTTCGAATGAGAAAAAGCGTATTTGCCCAAACGCTCGGTTTTCAGCGGCATTTGAAAACTTTCAAGCGCAGTGCTTGCAAAAGCGTTATCTCCGATGAATTTTATGTTATCGCCAAGCGTTATCTCAATTAGATCTTTACAACCGTAAAATGCGCCTTGCGGTATTTCGGTGAGGTTTTCGCAGGTCTCGAGCGACGCTCTTTTCAATGCCGTATCAGAAAATGCGAACTCGCCTATCTTCTCGAGTTTATCAGAAAATCCGACCTCTGACAAAGCCGCCGCTCCGCTCAAGGCGTAGCCGCCTATCTCCTTGACGTTTTCAAGATTTATCTTTACAAGCTCCGTGCAATTATAAAAAATATTGTCCGGCAAAACGTCAACGCCTTTGCCGAGTACGACCTCGGTCAGCAAAGAATTGTCGTTGAATACCGCGCCCGAAATATCCGTGACGCTATCCGGTATGATTATTCTGCCGAACCCGACGAAGCTGAAATCGGCATTTTTAATCGCAGTTACGCCGTCTTTGAAAGTCAACGTCTTTCCGCTCAGGCACTCCGAATAAGCCGCGTCGTTTATAGATACGTTTTCTCCCAGCGCGATCGTCTCTGCGTTTTCAAAACAAGCGAAATCAGATTCTTTATACTCAGTAAAATCATCAGCTGTTATTTCAAGCGTTTTCAAAACGCTCTGAAAAACGGTCACAGTCTCAGTCAGAGAACTTACGTTGTCAAGCGTTATCTTTTTTACCTGCGCCGACACGTCTTCAGTGAGTTTTGCGTTTCCCGACAATATCAGTTCGCTTATTCCTGATTTTTCCAGAGCGGTCTTCAGACCCGACGTCTTGCCCGTGAGCCTGACCCTTTGCACCGTTTTGTTGTCAGCAAAAAAATCATTCCTTATCTCTCCGCCGGTCAGTTCGACAACGTATTTGCTCATATCCTGATCCGCGGCAAATTTCACGGAAGCGGACTGCATCTTTACGGTCGCTCCTTCCTTTATTTCCAATCCGCCAGCTGATTCGACGTTCACGCCAAGCGTCAGCGTCTCTGTGCTTTGAGATTTCAGCGACTTTATATGCCTGATCGATACGCCGTTTATGCTCCCGGGTACAAGCACCTCTCTTCTTTCTTCAGAAATGCCCACGACGTCGCCGTTACCGTCCGTAAGCAAAGGCGTTGTGATCGTGAGATAAACCGTCTTTGCGTTATACCCGTCTTTTTCAATGTTGACCTTGTACTTTCCCGGTTCCACGGGCGGGCGCTCAGAATCGTAATCAAACCCGTCGCCTTCGTATCTGTAAGAAAAATCTTTGTTTGTATCGTTTGCCGCGACGATCGCCTTTTCAGTCCCGTCATATTCAAACGCCGCGTCGTCGCAGACGATATTCTGTTTTCCGTCTTTACAGCCGACCGCCGTAAAAACAGACAGTATCAAACATATTGCAATAAATAAAATCAGTATCGGCTTTTTCATGTCCACCTCTTTTTTGATCGGTTTTTCCTCGCATCGCGCCGGGCGGTACCGCAAAAGCCGGCTATCCGGAAATTCCAATGCTTGCGTATAGCCGGGAACAGGCTTTTTTACGCTGACGAGACCTCTTTATCTGACGTCCGTCCTTCCGCTTGCCGGCGCTGTCCTCAGCCTGACTGCCGGAACGCGCGCTGAACGCTCAATTTCGCGCTCCATAATCTAAGACGCGGAAAATGCCGTAAACGTGACGTCGTTCTGAAAAAATTTTTAATATTTCAACAAACTTTTTATGCAGTAAACGAAATTGCTTTCTTCTTCCAAACTCAGTTCTTCATATGATATATATATTTTCTCATTGTCCGTAATTAATTCCGCGTCCACTTTATGAGTATATATGCCGTCCTCTTCTTCAGTGGTTACGACGTAATCCAAAACGTAAGCTCTCAGCGTTTCATGCCTGTTGAAATCCAAATGTCCGAACGTGTAATTGTAAAACTCGTTTGTCACAAAGATAAGTTTCAACGACTCAAACGTGTCCTCAAGAGAAACTTCGGCGTGATAATACAAAGTGTCGTTGCTGACAGTGTCGAAAACGATGTCCACGTCCGCGTTCACATCCCCTGCAAGATCGAAATACACCGTGTCGGTGTTTAATTCTTCACAAGACGAAGATCTCCTGTTTTCGTCTCCCGACGCATAATAATGCTCGTCCTGACCCGAAGCGGGATTATACAAAAGCGCAACGCAGACGATCGCAACCGCCAAAGCAACCGTCACGATCGAGCCAATGCAGATCGCAAGCACGGATTTTTTGCCGAGCACCGGAGCCTTATCCGGCGCCGCGTCTTTTTTCAGATCATCCAGAAACTTTTCGTCGTTCAGAGACGCCGTTTTATCTTTCACGTAATTTTCCAGTTTTTTGTTTTTCATTTTTTTATTCCCTTTCAATTCGCCGCACCAAGCGGACGCGATATTGATTTTCTGCCGGATCCGATAAGTTTATCCAAGGCGTCGGACAATCCGGTCATTTTATCCTTTCTCAACCGATAAGACGCGCTTCGGCTTGAAAACGCGACGTCTCTATAAATATTTCTTGAGTTGTTTCAACGCCCTGCTGTGTTTTTTCCTTACGGTTGCCGGCTTTAATTTCAACATCCGTGCTATTTCTTCCTGGCTGTACCCCTCCCAATAAATCATTATCAGGATATTTCTGGACTGCACGTCGAGTTTCTCCAGTTCGCTATAAAGATCGCCGAAATATTCGCGCTCAATAAATGCCAGTCTGCTATCCGTTTCATCGTTTATCTCAACGGTGATTATCTCTTTCTGAATTTTGCGCTTCGCTATATTTTCACAGCACTTATACACCCAAGTAGTAGGATAATTTATATAGGGTTGCCTGTCTGCGATCTCAATCAGCTTTACAAAAAATTCCTGAGCGCATTCTTCTGCGATCTCACGCCCGTACGAATAAGAAAGATGCAAAATGATTTTGCTGTTGTAAAACAAATATATCTTTTCTATCGCGCGGCTGTCTTTATGTATCCGGTGCAGAAGCCTGTTGAACGTATTTGCTGTCATATCTCTCCTCGCATTCAACTATATCACATAATAATTCAAAACGCCATGATTTCAGCTTTTTCCTTTGCACAAAAACTTATTCGCATAAAACTCGCCTGCAAATCGAGGATAGATTTCTCACCGCCATAACGCACGAACTTATGACGAGGGTTCTGAGAATCCCTCTCTCTGCGCCAAAAAAAAAGGACTCATAAGAACGATAGGGTTCTTATGAGTACCTCTTGGCGCAGAGAGAGGGATTCGAACCCTCGGTTGACTTTCATCAACACAGCATTTCGAGTGCTGCACCATCGACCTCTCGGACATCTCTGCGTGCTATGATATTGTACAATATCCGCCGCAATTTGGCAAACGTTATTATAAAAAATTTTACAAGTTGATACATTTAAATTTTGGCGACGGACAAAACCTTTATTTCAGACATAAAGCAGCCTCTCCGGTTTCAGGAAAGGCTGACTTCACGGTTTTCTCTCTTTCAGGCGCCGTAGCCTACGGCTGTCCTGAACTCTTCAAGCTTGTCGGCTTTTACCGTGCCCTTGTCGACGTTGAGAGAAAGTATCGTCTTTATCGCCGCTGCCGAGGACACCTGACAATCGGTTACGTCGTCTGCGATGAAGTCTTTCATCACCACGTTGATTGCTGCAAGTTTTGCCTGGTCCTTTGCGACGACGTTTTTCAGATAATCGTCAAGCACGGGACGGATCAGAGCTTCTCTGTCCTCAAGCGGAGACCCGGTAAGCTGAGACTGAAGCACGAAGATCACGCCGTCCTTCTTGTCCGCAAAGTATTTTTCCCACTGGGTCATGAGTCTTTCTGCATCGCCCCTGTGCTCGCTGCCCTGATAATCTGATTGCAGATACTCGCTTCTTTCAAACAGCCAGTCGTGATTTTCGCAGATATCGCTTTTGTCGTCTTTATATATGACGATCAGACTTTTCCCCAGCTCCCTCATCTTGCCCAGCGTCACTTCGGCAGGATTTGAAACGTCGCTCTTTCTGAGCACCTTGTCCATAGGCAGCACGCTCTCAACAAGTTCGACAAGACCTTCTTCAGTCTTTGTCCACGAATGTTGAAAATCGAGAACGATTATTTCCCAGGGATTTCTCTCGACGAAAGCTTTGATCTCCTCCATGCTCGCTTTGACTTCCTGCCCTGCGGTGCCCGGCAACACATAAGCGTTGCTGTCTGCATGGATAAAATAATATTCCGTGGTCTGGCTCTTGTAAGTCGCGCGCAGATCGAAATATCTGACCCCGGCGTAAAGCTGCTGTTCTATCGTGCTGTGCTGAGTTTCGCACGCAACGTCCGAGCCGAGAGTGCCGGCGTCGTGCGAACCGGGCATGACCACGGAACTGACCGGAGTCTCGCCCGATATGTAACTCATCCATGATTCTTCGAAAGTTCTCGTATATTCCACTTCTTCACCTCCGTCGCATGCGGCAAACGCAAAGCAAAGCGCAACAACAGCGCATGCCGCCGCAACGATCTTTAAAATTCTGCATTTGAAAATACTGTTTTTCATAATAACAACCCTCCGCCGTCATAATACCATATATTTTAAATTGTGACAACTGTTTCGGTTGTTTATTACTTACAATTTTGCATGATGGCGTACAAATCCGAAGTAATTTCCGTCATCTATCCTTTTCTCCGATCATTCACGTCCTGCCGTTTGTGAGGTCTTTGAGTTTTCCCGCACTTCCCCGGCTTTTTGCTCTGCCGCGGTTGGCGGGTCGTCATGCGGCTTTGCGAATATATCCGTCTTTCTCAGGATCAGATCTGTAGCAAGCGCGCCGAGAGGAGCGGTGAAAATTATCGCGACGACTGCGACGGCGAGCACGGTATCTCCGCAAGCCAGCCCCATCGCGAGAGGCACTCCGCCGATAGCCGCCTGAACGGTTGCTTTGGGCGTATAAGCGACAACGCAGAACAGTCTTTCCTTCAGGTTCAGCCGCGTTCCGATCAGACAGCACATCACGCCCGCCGCTCTGAACACAAGCCCGCACAATATCAGAAGGAGTATCCAGCCGAGAGCTCTGACCGCATACGCCGCGTCAACGCTCGCCCCGACAAGTACGAAAAGCATGATCTCCGACGCGATCCACAATTTGGAGAACTTGGAAGAAAGCCTGACGGCGACAGCCTCGCGCTTTTTGCGGAAAGCCATCCCGAAGCCCATGACGGCGAGCAGTCCCGAAAACGGAACGACGTCGCCCCAAAGCTGCTGGACCGCAACGGCGAACAGACAGAAACACAAAATCAGCAACGCTTTGAGCGAATCCCTGAGATGCACGCGGGAACAGAAATATCCGAACGCTACGCCGACCGCAACTCCAACGCCCGCTCCGAGGATTATCGACAGAGGGATGCTCGCATAGCTCCACGCAGACACCTCTCCTCCTCCCGCAGCGGACGAAAAAGCTGTGAAAAGCACGATCACGAAAACGTCGTCGACAGAAGCCCCCGCCATGATCATCTGCGGGATGCCTTTTTCCACGCCCAGTCCCTTTTCCTGCATCATCAGCATTTTCGGGATCACGACTGCGGGAGAAACAGCCGCGACGACCGTGCCTATGACCGCGGCTTCTATGTACGAGACCTTGAGAAACAGCGGCGCGAATATAACTGCGGCGCAGATCTCGAAGCACGCCGGCAGAAAGCACATCAGCGCCGCCGGACGCCCTATCTTCTTCAGATCTTTTACGTCGAGCGCAAGCCCCGCTCTGAGCACGATTATTATCAGCGCTATCTGCCTCAGATCCGAAGATATCGCAAGAAGCGACCCGTCGATCAGATCGAGCGCGTAAGGTCCGAGTATCATGCCCGCCGCAAGCATGCCGAGAAGCGGCGGAAGCCTGAGCGCCCCGGCTATCCACGAAAGGACAAGCCCCAGAAAAAACATCAATGCGAGACTGAGCAAAAACATAATCACGTCCTCCAAAAAAAATCGCCGACAACTCCGCAACTTACGCGGCGTCGGCGTGGATCTCCGCGTAAAAAGCAGAAGTCATCAGCATCACTGCGGTTCGGGCAAAACGCCCCGGGAGGACTTCATCCCCGTATATTCATATTGTAGATTCTATTCCGTCCGGAAAGATTTGTCAACCGTTTAACGGTAAAATCCCGACGGAAAGCGCGTCTCCGTTTTACAATTTTAATTCCGCTATTTTTTCGTACCCGTGTAGATTATTCAATATCTTCAACCGACACACCGAACGCTTCCAGCTCCTTTCCGCCGTAAAATGCGCGCTCAGCGTTATGGTTGATGACAAAGCGCAGAGTGCCGCCGTCGTACTTTCTCTCGACGACCTCAATGCCGTCGGGAGCAAACGTCTGTTTTATCCTCGCAAACGCGCACGCTTTTGCCGCGATCTCGTCCGCAAGGTCTCTCTCCGGGGAACAAGCGACGTAAAACGCAATGCCCTTGCCGAACTTGTTCTTCGTCACCGCGGCAAAGTCGCCGTAGAAACCGTCGTCGTAACGGTAAAGCGTTTCCGCAGTGGTCGTCCTGCACATTTCCCTGAATACGCCGCCGACCGCAGTCTTTTTTCCGGCGCCCCTCTCTCCTTTCAAAAGCGTTCCTTCTTCTTCCCACAGGCTTTCGCTCTGCTCTGTCTCAAGCCCGAAGAGATCTGTAAGTCCCACGGGCAATCTTTCGCCGCTCACCAGATTGTTGTCCGGATCTTTCACGGACGTGCGGTACGTAGCTATCACGGCGCCGCCGTTTGCGACATAGGTCTTGAGCCTTTCTCTGAAAGACGGTTCGCATATGATCATGTCCGGAACGACGACCACCCCGTATCTTTCAAAACAGCTGTCCCAGGGTATCACGTCCGTCATCACGTTTGCGCGGTAAAAAGCTGCGTGCCATTTTTTCATTTCCTTTTCACTGTCAAATATCTCGCTCTGCTTCTGGATCCTGAAAGAAGCGAGAGAGTCGAAGCCGTACAAAATGCATGCCTCTGCCTCAGGCGGTGCGCTCACTTTGCCGTCAAGTTCTTTGAAACGTCTGAAAAACTCTGCGCTTTCCTTCCACTTCGCGCCCTCTCTGTCGTCGGCGTCGATAAGTCCGTAGCAGAACTGTTCCGCGCCTTTATGCGCGCCTCTGAATCTGAAAAACATAAGTCCGTCGCAACCGCGGGCGACCGCCTGAAAACTCCACATGGCCGCCTGACCAGGGCGCGGCGCATAGCCGGTCACGTCGTGTCCCTGCGCGCCCATGATCGCTTCCGTGATCCAGAAACACTCCCCTTTCAGCCCTCTGATATAGTCCAGCCCGAACGCGATCTCTGACGGCGGAAGCGGCTCTCTCTGTCCGCCCCAGACAGGATAATTGTTGTACGCGGTCTTGTCCGTCACCGCCGCGACCGCGCGGTAATCGAGACTTTTGCCAAGCCCTCCGCCCGAAAAATCGTGTATCACCGTTGCGGACGGGATCACGCTTTTTATTGTCTCCGTCTGCATCCGCGCAAAGGATACGATCTTGTCCGAACAGAACCTCTCCCAGTCAAGTCTCAGCGACGGATTGTGCACCGTCACGGTCGCCGAAGGCATCGGGATTTCGTCGAACGAGTTGTATTGCTGACTCCAGAACGCTGTCCCGTACCTGTCGTTCAGCGCGCCGACGTCGCGGTATTTTTTCTCCAGCCACTTTCTGAAACCCGCGGCGCATTTTTCGCACCAGCAGACGTCGCTTCCTTCATGCCCGAGTTCGTTGTCTATCTGCCACGCTATTATCGCGCTTTCGTCTCTGTAATGTTCGGCAAGTTTTTTTACGATGCGGCGCGATATGTCGGTGTACACTTCGCTCGAATAGCAACACGTGTGCCTGCCTCCGTAAGCTTTTACCGCCCCGTTTTCAAACTTCGAGCAAACCTCGGGATAATTGTAAGCAAGCCACGCGGGAGCCGTTGCTGTCGGAGTGCCGAACACCACGGACAACCCTCTTTTCTTAGCCTTTTCTATCACTTCGTCAAAAAACGAAAAATCAAATTCGCCTTCAGCTCTCTCCATAACGTGCCAGCCAAATTCCCCTATCCTCACAGTGTTGCAGCCCAGCCTGACGATCCTGTCAAGATCGCTTTCGATCAGGGATCTGTCCCACTGTTCGGGATAATAAGCCACTCCCGCAATCATCATATCCGTCTCCTTTTATCGCAGTCAGACCTGACCGCCGTCGTCTGTTTTTTCTTCGTCCGTGTTCGTTTCAGGCATATTTACCTGTTCTGAATGTCGCCTTTCGTCAAGTTCTGCCAGTATTCTCCGGTAGTTCTTGTCTCCCAGTCTGTAAGATCTGAAATACACCGCAAGACACGCGAGCATCAGAAGCGCCGGAATGGCGATCATGATGATCCTCATCCCTGCCACGGTGCCCGCGCCCTGCGTCTGATTCGCCTTGTAGCCGATCACCTTCAGACCTATGCCGGAGACAAGCGCGCTGAACGCACCCGCAAATTTTACGACGAAAGTCTGCGTAGAAAACAGGATGCTTTCGTTACGCGAGCCCATTTTGTATTCGCCGTAATCCACCACTTCAGACAGAATCACCGTCAGTATCACCAGCATAAACCCTATTCCGACGTTGATCACGACGCTCGAAAGCGCGACCCAGACCGCGCTTGCCGGCGCAAAATACCCTGCCGCAAGAAGAAGCCCGAACCCCGTCGCAGGCAAAACACACGCCAGCACAAACAACGTCTTCTTCCCTATTTTTCTGCTGATCAGAGGGTACCCTGCGAGCGCGCCCATCTGAGCGAATCCTGCGACCAGGGTATACACTGAAAACAATTCGTCCTCCACTCCGCAGACGTATTCGAAGTAGTACAGCGCGAAGCTGTTTGAAAGCTGATACGCCACGTTGAAAAACAGCGCGATCAGCAGAACGACGGCGACCTGATCGTTCCCGAACAGCACTTTTACCATCTTTTTCAGGTCTGTTTTTTCACCGCTGCCCGAAACCGCAACGCTTTTCTCTCTTACGTTGAAAACCGTTATCAGAGAGGACACGACGAAAATCACCGCAACGGCGACCGCAAAGCGAGAAAATCCCAGCAACTTGTCCTCGCCGCCGAAATATTTGACGATATAAAGCCCTGCTGAACCGACGATCAGCCATGCCATGCTCGCGAAGAACCTTGGGATCGCGCTGATCTGGTTGCGCTCTTGCTCGTCCGAAGTAAGCGCCGGCACCATGCTCCAGTACGGGATATCCATGATCGTATAAGTCATACCCCACAGCACGTACATGAATCCGACGTACACCGCGTATTTTACCGGCGACAGACTGACGTCTGCGTACATCGCCACCAGAACGACGGCGTTGACGACTGTTCCGATCAGTATCCAGGGTCTGAATTTGCCCCATCTTGACCGCGTATTGTCCACGATCACGCCCATAAAAGTGTCATTGACCGCATCCCATATGCGTGCACCGGCGAAGAGTATCGCGACGAAAAGAGGATCGGCAAGCCTGTAGTCAGTCAGGTATTTCATAAAAAAGGTGGATACGATCGCGTAGACCATATCCTTGCCGAAAGCTCCGATGCCGAAAGAAATTTTGCTTTTCCAACTGAGTTTTTCCTGCATATTCACTCCGTAAATCCGCTATGTAACCCCGACGTTTCACGGATAAGTTTAGCCCGGTTTCAAGAAATTATACCGTCTCACCGGTACTGAAGCGGCTAAGTTGTCCGGAATGGTGCGCTCAAAAGACCGTTTCGTCCCTGTTTCATCCGCTTTCTGCATAATTTTATATTATTGTTTGACTAATTCCCGTATATAATTTAAAATATTAAACATGAGGTGCTTATGAACTACATTTCATTATGCGGAGAGTGGAAGCTCTCCAGAAACGACAGCAACGAAATTATCACCGCGACCGTTCCCGGTTGCAACTTTACTGACCTTCTCGCCGCAGGAAAGATTCCCGATCCTTTCCTCTCCTGCTACGAAAAAAGCGTACAGTGGGTGGGAGAAAAGATCTGGACTTTTGAAAGGACTTTTGAAGCGGACGCTGAAACTCTCTCCTGCGAAAAGATCGAACTTGTCTTTGAAATGCTCGACACTCTCTCTGAAATTTATCTGAACGGAGAAACGCTGGGCAAGACGCAGAACGCTTACCGCACCTATGTATTCGACGTCAAAAGCTTACTCAAAGAGGGCGAAAACACCGTCAGGGTCGTATTCTTCTCCCCTCTCGATTACATCCGGCAATGGAACAAGGCAATGCCTCTGCCCAATACGACTGAAGGCGAAGCGGGAAGCTGCCATATCCGCAAACCCGCTTACCATTTCGGATGGGACTGGGCGCCGCATCTCCTTCATTGCGGCATCATGAAACCCGCATATCTGCGCGCTTACAACGGCGCAAGACTGGACGGTGCGAAGATAAGGCAGATCCATTCTGACGGCAAAGTCACCCTGGAACTCATTCCCGAAATCACGGGCGGTAACGACGAGATCGTGGGATACACGCTCACCGCGCCCGACGGCAAAAAGAACGTCGCCGCAGGAAAAGGCACGGTAAAGATGACTGTGGAAGATCCCCGTCTGTGGTGGACGGCAGACCTCGGCGATCAGCCTCTGTACGAACTCGAAGTCGTACTCGGCACGCAGAAGAAAAAGTACAGAATAGGTCTCAGGACTCTCGTTCTCGACCGCTCGGCGGACGAATACGGCGAAAACTTCCGCTTCGTACTGAACGGCGTGGGCATATTCGCGCGCGGCGCTAACTGGGTGCCTTCGGACAGCTTTATATCCCGCACTACCCGCGCGGATCTGAAGAAGCTGTTGCTATCCGTGAAGAACGCGAACATGAACATGCTCCGCGCCTGGGGCGGCGGCTATTACGAAAGCGACGATTTCTACGATCTTTGCGACGAACTGGGCATACTCGTCTGGCAGGACTGCATGTTCGCATGCTCTCCCTATCCCTATACCCGCAAAGACTTCATTGAAGAAGTGGCGTTTGAGATCGAGGACAACGTAAAGAGGATCCGTCACCACGCTTCACTTGCGCTCTGGTGCGGCAACAACGAACTTGAACAGATGAGCGGCGCATGGATGGTGCGCCAGGATATCATCGCGCAGGCGGGCGATTATTTCTATAAGGATCTCCCCGCGATCATTTCAAAATTCGACGACGTGACCCCATACCATCAGAGTTCGCCGAGCGGAAACGGATATATGAAAAACTACAACTGCGACGATTACGGTGACTGCCACCTCTGGAAGGTAGGGCACGGCATGCGCCCGTCAGACTACCTGACCAAGCGCAATCCGCGTTTCTGCAGCGAATACGGTCTGCAATCTCTGCCTCATCAGAACACCCTCGTCAGGATGAACGGAGGTTCCATGCCCGCTTCTATGAAAGACCCGGTGATGCAGGCTCACCAGAAAGCGCCGTTCGGCAACAGACGCACGCTGTTCTACATCGTAGACCGTTTCTGGTCTCCTCAGAATATGGACGACCTCGTTTATATGACTCAGCTCAGCCAGGCGTACTGCGCGCGCGTCGCGACGGAAAGCTGGCGCACCAGGAAAGGTCGTTGCAACGGCTCGCTTTACTGGCAGCTCAACGACTGCTGGGGAGTCACCAGCTGGTCGGGTTACGATTACTACGGCAATCCCAAAGCTGTGCATTACGAAGCTAAACGCTTCAACGCTCCGCGCACGGTCGTCATTCTCTCAGACAAGGACAAGCGCACTGTTTTCGCGCTGAACGACACTCTTGAGGACGGCGAGTTCGACGTCACGTACGGTCTCTCCTCTTTCGACGGCAAGACCGTTTACGAACAGACGCGCCCCGTTTCTCTCAAGGCGGGAGAGATCAAGGAAGTTGCCTCGATCAAACCGCGCGATCACGGCAGAAGCAAAGAATTGACGGTTTTTGCCGTCATGAAGACTAAAGACGGAAAGATCGTTTCGTCAAGAAACCATACAGCGGAAAAAGAGAAAAAATGTTCTCTGCACGATCCTGCGATCAAAGCAACGACCTCTCTCGAAAACGGAGTTTACCGGATCGACCTTGCCGCAAAAGTTTATGCCCGCGGCGTAGAGATCATGTTGAAAGGCATTGACGGAGAATTTTCGGACAACTTCTTCGATATGCCCGCCGGCGGAAAAACGACCGTTACTTTCCCGACGACGGAAACGGACAAGAGCAAGCTTGACGAAGCGCTCAGAGTGCGCAGTCTCTACGACATAAAGCGCAAACAGAGTTCAATTCAGGACAAATTCTTCGCAACCAAGGTCTTCTTCGAGCCTTACAATCTTGTAAACTGGATTTACAGAACTCAGGAGTAAAAAATGGAAAAGGAATTTTTCACCCGGTCTCTTACTTCCCTGACGGCAACGCTGTGCGGATTTGCAGGAGTGACCCCTCCCGAATACGCGGCGCCGCCTTGCACGGAATTGAGAGAGAATCTGATCGCCGCGAGCGGCGTTGACAAAACGGACAGGATCCTGATGTACAACCCGGACGCAGTGGCAGATTATATTTACGACAAGTACCACGACAAGTTCGTGCCGTGCGAGAAGATCGCGCCGGTAAGACAGCGTTTCATCACGGTATATCCGCCCAAAACGCCGGTCTGTTTCGCGAGCATGTATACCGGAGCGTTCCCCGAAAAGCACGGGATAACAAAATACGAAAAACCCGTGGTGACGATAGATTCGATCTTCGACGCATTTATCAGAGCGGGCAAAAAACCGTGTATCGTGAGCGTAAAAGATCAGAGCATGGACAAGATCTTCAGAGGCAGAGACATGGCGTATTTTCAGGAAAAATACGACGAAGAAGTGGTCGAACGCGCACTTGAGCTGATAGAAAAGGACGAGTACGACCTGATCTGCGTATACAATCAGAGTTACGACGACGCGATGCACCGCTCCCACCCCAACAGCAAACGCTCGCAACGCGCGCTCGATCTCTATGCGTCGTCTTTTGTAAAACTCGGTGAAAAAGTCAATACTTGTTGGCAAAACCACGATACGCTGATAGGTTTCGCGCCCGATCACGGCGTGCACAGAATGTTTATCGGGCTCGGAAACCACGGCAGCAATATCCCCAAAGACATGAACGTGTCTCACCTCTACGGAATCATTCCTAAAAAAGCGTGACCGGCTGTCCGGCATAATTTTCAAAAAAACAGTCAAAGCGCGGAAAATCCGCGCTTTTTCTTTGTCTTTCTCAATCGACTCATTGCTCCGACTGTCTCCCGCCTCTCCCTGCCGACGTACCCTTGCTTTCCTCTTTGCGGACTTTACCTTGCTTTTCTCCCGCCGTTTTCACTCGCATGATATTGTTATTTTGATCAGCCCCCGAAACTGTGTTTACTCTCAGCTTTCGCCGGCAATCATAATAATATGATATATAAAATATTGCTGAACAGCCTGGTCGCTTTCGTCTCTTTGTTTTTCATAGCGAAGATCCTGGGCAAAAAACAGATCGCAGAGCTGACTTTCTGCGATTACGTAGTGGGGATATCTCTCGGCTCGATCTCCGCGGAATGGGCGATCGACGACGGCGACAAACCGTGGTACGTCTATGCCATAGCCATTCTCGCGTTTTTCGCTCTCAGCTTGCTGATAGATTTTTCAGAAAGAAAAAGCCCGTTTCTGAAAAAGTTGCTCAAAGGCTCCCCGATAGTGCTGATAAGCGACGGGGAAATAGATTACGTGAACCTGAAAAAGAGTAAACTCGACGTCAACGCGCTCCTCGGGATGTGCCGCGTCGCAGGTTATTTTGACATAAACGACGTCGCTTACGCGGTGTTCGAAACGGGAGGCGAACTGAGCATACTTCCCCGCTCGGATTGCCGTCCGGCAACGACTGGAGATCTCAAGGTCGATACTGAAAGAGCGCGGTTGATACTGCCTTTCGTCATCGACGGGATGATATTCGACGACGCGCTGAAACGGGCGGACAAGTCCAGGGAATGGCTTTTTGAAAATCTCGGCGGCAAGGATGTAAAGAGGGTGCTTCTCGCCTGTTACGATCCTGTCAGAGACGAACTCTCTGTCAGAATGAAAAACAAGAAGAAATTTTCGGATATAGCAAAATAACCCGGCTATTGACAACCGCACGGCGTTGATATATCATAAAATTATGGTTTTCTTTTATCTGATAGGCGCGCTGTGCGTGGTAAGCTCTGTCGCAAAAGCTTATTTCGACACAAAAAAGGCGGTAAAACAAGAATTTATCGCCAAGCTTCTCGCAAGCGTCAGCTTTATGTTCTGCGCAGTATACGCGATATACAACAATCAGCAGTCGATGGAGTACGGCATATTCATACTGTGCGCGCTGATTTTCGGCACGATAGGCGACATTCTTCTGTGTCTGGACGGATTTTTCCCGGACGCCCCCGATTACCATAAATTCTTCAACATAACGGGCACCGCGATATTCTTCATCGGACACGCGATGTATATGGCGCTTCTGTTTGTCTACGCGCCGATAAGCCGCACGCCTTTCCTTCTGCTCGCATTGCCGGTACTGCCGCTCGTCATGCTCGCACTTATTCTCACAAAAAAGATCACACTGCCCAAGATACAAAGCTATCTGATGGTGGTATACTTCGCCGTTGCGGGCGGCGTGATAATAGGCGCAGTCAGCTTTTTGCTCAACTCGCGCGGAGCGACTGTCGGCTGGATCGTACTGGCGGCATCGGTTCTGTTCGCTTTTTCTGACTGCTTTCTCGGGCTGTTCCACTACTGCCCGTCCCTTAAGATCAGCGAAAAAGTCGCGCCGTACGTGATCATGCCCACATATTGCATAGCGCAGGTTCTCTACGCGCTTTCGATATATTATATTACCGTATGAATCAACGGGTATATCCCGTTTTGCAACGGCAAGCCGTCGCAAATAAAATTCCAACGTCGTAAAAAGCAAAAAGTTCCGCAAAAACGGAACTTTTTTATGCTTATTGTCAAGGCGTCAAGTACGGCAACCGTATAAATTCACCGTTTGAAATCCTCGTTCGTATTATTTTGCGTCGTATTATTACGCTCCTGTATGCGCAACGGCTTCAGACTTTTTTGTCGTCTCGTCTTTTCAGACGTTTTCTCCTGCGTCCGTCGCTTCTGCGGCTTTTCTGCGTTCTTCAAGTTCTTTTTTTATCTTGTCGAAACGATCCCTTCCCATATTCGCGCGGTATGCGAAAATAACCGAGATCAGGAATATCACGCTGGGCACCACCGCGAGTACGACTCTTATCGCGACAAGCGCTTCGTGAGGCTGGTCGATCACCGTGTTGTCCGTGCTTTCTACATATCCGAACAATTCGAGCACGAGCGACACCACGGCAACGGCTACGCCCGAAGCCAGCTTGTACATAAACTGCGTTATTCCGTAAAAAGCCCCTTCTCTTCTGACTCCGTTGACGTATTCGTCCACTTCCACGACGTCGGGCAGCTGAGCGTAAGGCAGGATCTGGATCGCCGACATTCCGAGACCGGCGAGCACGCACATCACAACCGTGCTCCAGATTACGTTTTCCGGAACGAAAAGCGCAAGCGACAGCGCAAACGTCATATATACGCAAGAGACGGCATAAACCTTATGCTTGCTGAATTTTTCGCTCGCTTTGACCCAAAGAAAGGACGAAAGGATCGCGCAGACAAGCGGCGTTGCGATAAATACCATGCTCATCGTGCCGCCTCCGAACCCCATCGTATCGTTGATGAAGAACATGAACACGCTCATTATAATGTCGAATCCGACCATGCTGAGCAGATAAGTCGCGATCATGTTGCGGAATTCCTTGAGTTTGAAAAGTTCCTTGAGGGTGGTAAAAAATCCCTGAGTGTTTTCCTGAGACGTTTCTTCTCTTTCCTTGACCGTGAGAGAGCATACGAAAAATATCACCGAAGCCAGCACGCCGAATATCACCGAAGCGACAGCGTAAGCTTTGCTGAGCGACCCGAAAGCGCCGTAAAGAATACTTTCCGTGCCGTCTGCAAGAAGCGCGAAAACCGCCGCGCCGAGAAGCATGCCGACGTTCGCCATCGCGATCCTTATGCCGCTGATGGATGTGCGCTCGTCGTAATCGTCCGTCATATTCGCGGTCAGCGCGTTGTAAGGGATGTAAACGACTGTCCAGACCGTGTTGTAAAGCATGTAGACAAGGGTGTAGTATATCATCTTGGCTATCTGCGCGTCTTCGCCGAACGGCGCGAGCCACAACAGAATAAAGCTGAGCCCGTACGGGATCGCGCCGAAAATCATGTATACTCTGCGCTTGCCCCATTTGCCGAACTTAGTCTTGTCCACTATCCTTCCCATAAGGTAGTCGGTTATCGCGTCCCACGCCCTGGCGATCATGAACACGACGGAAGCGAGACCCGCTTTAAG
>CALWKT010000003.1 GCA_944381335.1 uncultured Christensenellaceae bacterium | reverse complement strand
CGTAGCTGCTGCGTTAAATGCCTTGATAATATGTCTAATATTACCTGCGGCATTTGCCTTGTATCAACAAAAATTTGACTGCTTGAAACTGCATGGCACCCTCAGGCGATGAATTTTAGTGAGTGTTTTTGCGAGGCGAACGCAGATAATATTATAATATTTTCAAGTGAGAATCGTTAAAAAACACACAAAAGGCGCGCCTCAGGGCTGGTTCGTATTATTCTGGTCTGGTATACAATCAGCAGCATGAAAGCGATCACGGCATAACCGATATCGAAATCACCGACCACAAAGAATTTCATATCGTGATAGAAGCAAAACGCGGCTGGATCGTACCCTGCAAAGCGCAACTCGAACAGTATTCTCTCAAAGACTGCTTCACCAAAACGACTTATCCGAGGAAAAATATCGTCACTCTGTCGGAGTGCTCGGAAGAATACGTCAGGACATACAAAACATACGCCGACTGCAACGAAATAAACGGAGTCGCGCTCTCTCATCTTTCATACAAGGAAATCTATAAACTGGCAAAATCTTCTTACCTAAAATCCAATCACAAACAAAAAAATCTGTTAAACGAACTCTGTGTTTATTTAGAAGGAATCATGACCATGCAGAATAAGGACTCGAACTGGGTTTATGTGGTGTCTCTCAGCAAAAATCACCCGGAAGGATGCCTTTTGTCCTATATCGACATCGTAAACAAACTGAACAAATATTTCTGCCCCGTCGGAAACGGTTGGCCTAAGGAGCCGCCGAATTATATCGCTTTCCGTTTCGAAGGACGCTTGCAGTCCATCCACCATATAGAAAGCTATACGATAGAACGCAATCTGCACCGGGTGATCGACGAAATGCCGGACTTCGAACGCGACGCCGATCATTTCGTTTTTCAGCTGGGTCCGGCAATCGTACCGACAAAAACAGTAAAAACGGGCAATATCTATCCCAACGGCAGAGTCAGAGCGATGCTGGATACTCTGCTTACTTGCGACACGGTCAGCGAAGCCAGGGACGTCTCTCAGAAACGCTGACCCCCTTTCTTCGCCGACAACGGCAAACAAAAACAGACGGCTTTTCCGTCTGTTTCCGCGCGTCGTGATACGGTGCCGCTTCCGGACAATGCCGCAGCGTCTGATTCGCATACTGCCGGACGAAAACCGTCCGCGCCGCCGTCAGATCGTTGTTCCTTTCTCAGAAGTATTTTCTTCAACCTTCTCTTCTTTGCTTTCTTCCTTTACGTCATCCTGCCCGGTTCCCTGGTTTGCCGCCACAAGCTTGACATTGAAAAACGAAAGCGCGGCGAAAACGACGTAAACCACGATCTTCGCAATGTTTGTGATCAGTTGCAACACGCTGTACGCAGTGTATGCTCCGGACGAATAGTAGTTGTCCGACAGACCGCCGATGCCGCTGTACAGAGTAAAGAACATGGAGATCGCCGTAAATATGAGCGTGACGATAAACACCTTTTTCGCGGCGTCCTTGAGTTCCTTGTCTTCGGACTTGACGATCGCATATCCGCCGACGATCGCAAAAGCTATAAAGCTGAGATAGCCGCTCGCCCATATGAGCAATATCTTCCATCTTTTAGTCCAACCCTCTTTCATGATCTTCCCTCCAAAAATAATTTTATCAACGCGTCCGCCTCAGAGCAAAACACGCCTCTCTTTATATTTTATTATAATTTACGACAAAGTTTGTGTCAATAGCGATGTTTTTAACTTTCCCGTAAAAGTATTACGCTCTCAACGCGTTCAGTCATGCCGCGCCGGAATCATACCGGACAATAATAAGAACAAGATTTCAAGCCGCGTTTCTTGTATCTGACTACATAATGCAAAGCTTTACAATGCACCTGTAACTGTTATAAGCTTCTTTGACCGTAACAAACATCAACTCGCGATAGCCGACTATTGCTCCCGGTCACACCGGGACGGAAATTTGCCGCTTTAAATCTTGTTCGTATTATTCCGGTCCGATTGTCTTACGTTTACCGGCGGGAGAGCAAAAATATCTTGCATTTTTAAAAATAATGGATTATATTGATTTTAAGGGAGTTTTTACATGAAACACGGAAGAAGAACGGACCTTGAAGAAATGCGTTACCGCGTTCCCGGGGTCAGAAACAGATTTTTTCAGGTAAACGTGAAGATCATCGCAGTATGCATGGTTCTCTGTTTCGTTGCGATCGCGTTCACTTTTGCGCTCGAATCCGTCAAAGAAGAGATGGAAAACAAACCCAAAATCAAATTCTTTTATTTCATAAAACTCGAAGACCCGGAGGCTACGTCAGACTATCTGTATCTTAACAGATATGTTTACGAGCACTGCTTCGTCTATTACGACGAACGTTGCGCAGGCTCTCAGGAACTTGATTTTTCATGGTGCCGGGAAAAAATTGCCGAAAAGCTGACGTCGCTGGCTTCAACGTCGGGCGGCAAAAACATGGTCGTCATCTTCTCGTCTTCAGGTTCTAACTATCTTCATTTCACCGAAGAAGACATACCTTTACTCGGCAAAGAAATATTCAGCGTGGACGACGTTAAACAACTGATACAGGAGTTACGTTCATGATACGGAATATTACGCTGTTTCTGTCCAGTACGTTTGCCGACATGCAGACCGAACGCGATATCATCAGAGAAAGGATCACTCCCGAACTTGCCGACTTTATGCGGAAAGCGGGCGCAAACGTAGAATTCATCGATCTGCGCTGGGGCATTGATACAGGCGGAGAAAGCGAACAAGCCGCTTCCGAAAAGATCATCTTCACATGCTTTGACGAAATAAAGCGCACAGAGCCGTACTTCGTCGTCCTTCTCGGGGAAAGATACGGATGGATCCCTCCTTCCGAGGAAGTGATCGCCGCGCTCAATGCAGAAAATCTTCAGGACAATCCCGCCTTTAAAAACAAAAGCATCACGGAAATGGAGATCGCTTTTGCGACCAATTATTACAATAAGACGGACAGATGCGTTTTTTATCTGCGCGAGCCGGTCGACTACGGCGACGACGACAATGCGAGAGAGGCTTTCGTATCCCGGGGAGAAGACCGCGAGAGACTTGAAGAACTCAGAACGCGTCTCATAAAGGAATTCCCCGACAGAGTTTTCACATACAAGGCGACCTGGGACAAGCAAAGCCAAAGCATAGTCTGCGATCCCTCTTTCGAAAAAGAAGTCTCTGACAGGCTGAAAGGTCTGTTTGCCGAAGACTTTGCCGAAACGGAAGCAAAAAACCCGGTCGAAGAAAGCCTGACGGCGCACGAGACCTTCGCGGAGATCTCCGCCGAAGGTTTTGCCGGCAGAGCGGCAGAACTCTCCGTGATGACGGAGTTCCTTGAAGGAAACGGAAAAGCCCTGCTGGTTTCAGGAAATTCGGGCAGCGGAAAAAGCAAACTCCTTGCAAAATTCGCAAAGTCCGCTCAGGACGACGGATACGACGTGCTCGCGTTCTTCACGAACGCGGACAACAGATCCTCCTCAGTCGCCAGCATGCTGAAACTCTTTCTCTGCAAGCTTAAAAAACTTGCCGGCGAAGATGTTCCGGACGACTTCGCCCCTGACGAAGAAACTCTGAGAAGGCAGTTTTACCAGGCAGTATCCTCTTTCGTTCCAGAACGCAAACTGGTGATCGTCGTTGACGCTATCAATCAGCTTGCGAAAACGGAATACGAAAACAAACTGAAGTGGCTCAACCTCAACGCCCTCAACGACAAGGTCAAAGTCGTGGTCTCCTGCACGACGGATTACTATCAGCTGAGATACGCTCAGGCGGTCTTTGACAAGACTCTTGATCTGGATTATTTCTCACAAGAAGACATCAGATGCGTTTCCGAACATTTCTTCAGAGTCAACCACAAAGACGCGATCCCTGAAATAATGGACGCCATAGTTGCGAAGGGCGGGAAAAACAACCCGTGCCGTATGCCGATATATCTGCTCACCCTTTTGCAGAAACTCAACAACATAGGCGCCGACGATTTCAAAAAGATAGAGGAAAGAAAAGCCGCCGGAGTAAAGGCGGACGAAGCGATCGTAGGATATCTGTCCGACATGATCAGAGACTGCCCTCCCACGGTGGAAAAACAGCTTTACGGGCTGCTTGAAGAAGCCGGCGTAAAAATAGGCAAAGAAGAATGTGAAGCGTTCGTATGCGCGATCGCCTGCTCGGTATACGGAATGACGGAACCTCTCCTCGAGGACGCTTTGACGAGAATGGGGCTGAAATTCGAATCAGCAAAATTCTCCTACTTCAGAAAGATATTCAGAAGCAACCTGATCCAGAGGGAAACCGGCGCGTGGGATTTCAATCACAATCTGATAAAGCAATACTGTAAATCGTATTTTACAAACACGGGCACGGAAAAACGCGTGGTCGAAGCGGTGCTTGCCGCACTTGAGGCAAGACCTGCCGACGATCTGAAATCAACAGAATTCGCTCGCTTCTGCGCGCTTGCCGACAAGACTGACCTGTACGCCGGTTATCTGGGTGAAAACGGCGCAAAAGCTTCTCTTCTGACCGAAATGCAGAACCCGGATATCCCGGTGGCAACGTGGAGAAAACTTTTCGATTACGGAATAGAACCCGAACGGGTCAGGAGCTTTTTGCTCGCCGCCTTGTCGTCAGGCTCCCTGACGGCAAAAAAAGCAGAGCTGTTCACCAACATGGCGCTCAATCGCGCATACTCCGATTTCGGCGACGACAAAGCGGGCAAAGCCGCTGTCGCTCTTGATTTTTACGAAGCGCTGGGCGATCTGGCGGTGAAATACGGGTACTATTCATACGCTCAGGACTGTCTGCTCATGGCAAAAGACCTGTGCGCGACCGTATGCCCTGACGACGTGCTAAGAAACGCTTCGCTTATGTCGAGGATATCCGACTGCTTCTATCTCCAGGGCAAAACCGGAGGAAAAAACAAATATGCCCGCAAATGCAGAAAACTACTGAAAAGCTCGCTTGACGGAAAAGACGAAAACGTAGCCGTCACCCTCGTCAGGCTGTACTGCAAGGACTGTGAAAAGAAAGCAGATTCTTTTTTCAGGACCGCGCGTTTTTTTGAAACGAGGATAAACGAAGCCGAAAACATCCTGCGCAGTTTCAAACTTTCGCCGGAAATAATAAAGGAGATCTCGATCCTCACGCTCAGAATGGCGTGTCTTTCGCCTTTCCGCGCCCCGCAATGTTCCACCGCGCTGTCGGTCTGCCTGGCGCGCTCCGAAGACGCCGGTTACGACGGCGCGCTGTGCTGTCTTGCTCTGTCGGATTATTATTCTTCAACCGATATCGGAAAGTCAGAAGCTTTTGCCCTCAACGCTAAAGAAAAGCTTTCCGAGGCGATTTTCGGAAACGAAACTCAGGACGCTCTGATTCTTTACGAAGACGTGCTGTCCGCGCTTTGCGTTTTCGCTTCAGCTAAAAAAGAAGACAACTCAGCGCTTCTGAAAGAACGCGCTTCCGTGCTGAAAAAACTCATTGCGCAGGACGCCGGGTACGATTACGTGGAAAAATACCTGGAGCTTGAAAAAGAAGACAAAAAGCATTGCGCCGTCTCAGACGAAGAACTCAGAGACGCGAAAAAAACGCGCGCACGTCTTATGCGCGGATACACTTCTGCCGAACAGAAACTCGTGAACAAGATGTTCAGGCTTGCCATATTCATCGTCTTTGCGTTCTATTTCATCGTGCCGCAGATCCCGATCGCGTTCTTTGCGAACTGGGTATCGCGCATCTTCTCGTCCACGGGGCTTTCGGATTCGGTTGCCGAACTATACCTGAACTATCTTTCTGCGTCCTTCCAGGGCGCTATCAACTCTTGTCTCTGCTTCGGGCTGTACGGAGTAATATGCGTATGTCAGCTCGGCTCCGGGTACGCAATGAAGCGCGCGTGGTTGAAACGCACCGTGATCTGCGCCGTTCTTATGGCTGCTCTTAGCGGATTGTATTCCGTGTTCCACGTCGTCACGAGGGCAATTTACCTCTCTCCCAATCAGGTCTCTGATCAGCTGGCTTATACTTATGCAATGGGTCTTGAATTTTGTCTGCTGATGCTGATCTGCGCGGAATTCGTAGAACTGACCGGAAAGGAAAACCGGCTTGCGCCGTCACGCAAAAATTACGAAAGGTTCGTGAAAGGTTACTCGGTGAAACTGACCGACACTCTGCTCAGGATCGCGGCGCTTGCCTTGATCACGCTGCTCTATATACTATACAAAAGAAACTCCTGTTACGTTTTCATGCTGATGTCCGAAACCTACTTCCTGATCTGCGCGGGCGTTATCGTCGCGGCGGCGGTATTCAGGATAATACGTCTGACCGTCATTAAATTCAAGGTGGAAAAGCTCTATGGGTAATTCGTTCAGATTCCGCGCCGCGGCAATAGTCACTCTCTTCGTACTGATTGCGATCGCCGGCATTGCCGTTGCGATGACCGTAGGTTCTGTCAATCTGGAATCGTGTACGAATTTCGGTTCAGGTACGCCGGAGGATCCTTACAGGATATATTACGCATCGCAGATAGTTGATATCTCCCAAAAACTGATAACCTACGGTGAATCTTATTTTGAAAACAAATATTTTTTAATGAAAAACGACATAGATATGTCTTCAGTCTCCATTCCCATCGTGGAAAGCGCGTTCACGGGCGTGTTCGACGGAGGCGGTCACACATTGTCTAATTTTCCCATCATTTTTCGGACTCTGGGTGAAAACGGCGTAGTAAGAAATACCGTGTTCAAAAAAGTCCAATCTCCGACCGGCGCGTACAATTTTGCCGTATTCTTACATGTGAAGGACGGCGCTCTCGTCGAAAACTGCACCGCTGATTTTACTTGTCAGTTTGACCCGGTAGCGATCGAAGAAAAAGGGACACGTGAAGTAACCGTCTCAGTGTTCTCCAGCATAAACCACGGCACGATAAAGGACTGCAAGGTGACCTTCCGATGGCAACAGATAAGCGAAAAAGTTATCAGCGCGCCGTTGATAATTTCTCCGTTCCCCGTCAATAATTACGGCAAGATCGTCAACTGCGAAACACACTTTGCAGACTGCCGTTTCGATATCGCGAACAATACCATAGGCATATTCGGCATTTCAAAAACAAAGGCAGACAGCTGTAAAGTGACAGGCGACATATATGTGTACACCTCTCAGAAAGACTACTCTTACTGCAATAAAATGATTTTAAGAGATATGGCATATATTGCCAAAAACTGCGAAAACGCCTTGAACGTTACGGTCGAATACAACGAAAATCTTGGAGATTTCTTTACCTATATACTCTCGGCTGACACAGAAGAAAACTGCGTTTATTCAGGCAAAAGAACGAATATAAACAAGCCTGCCGGATCCGAATGAGAAAGCCCGCATATGCATACATACCGGCTTTTAAAAACGTATACACGACTGCTTGTATAATGATAATTTTTCATAAAAAATCCCTGCCCGTGTTCACGGCAGGGGCTTTCGTATGTCTGAAAGATCAGACGCTCTCTATTCCGCACGGAACGGTTTCAACGATACGGGCGAACCCGCAGTCCGAAAATTCTCTGAGGAATCTCTCCTCGTCCGCATTTTCACCGACTACGGCGAAAACCGCGCTTCCGCTTCCCGTCATAGTCGCGTTGCCGTAAAGCCTGAGGAGTCTGTCCTTCACCTCGTAGATCGAAGGGCATCTCTCCACCGCCGACCTTTCAAGCACGTTGTAATACGGCTCTCCTCTGAGCACGGCGGGAACTCCCAGACCCTTTACCGGAGAAGCGTCGTATCCTTTGTAGACTTCTGCGGTCGAAGCGCCCTGCTCTTTCTGCACGATCGCAAGACGGAAATTTATCTCTCCTAGCGGAGTTATCTTTTCTCCCTCTCCGCGCAATCTGCAATATCCGCCTCTCATCATATAGGCGACGTCGCTCCCCACCGAGACGCACATCTTCTCAGCCGTCTTTTCGTCAATCAGACCGAGCTTCACCGCGGCGTAAAACACTGCGCTCGCGTCTGCGGACGAACCTCCCAGACCTGCGCCGACGGGTATGCCTTTTTTTATTTCCACGCACAGCGATTCTCCCGTCTGTTCTTTTATGAGCAAAGCGGCGCGGTATGCGGTGTTTTTCTCCCCGCATACTGCGCCGTCCATGATCACTTTTATTTCACTCGCCCTTTTCACCGTCACTTCGTCGTACGGCGAAACGGAACAGCAAAGCATATCCAGTTCGTGATATCCTCTTGCGTTTACGCCCGTTATCCCGAGCGTGAGGTTTACCTTTGCGTGCACTCTGAGTTTTATTTCGTCCATGTAATAATTATATCACACGGCGACCTCTCTGTAAACCACCACGTTTACGTCCTGCTGCACCCTCTCTCCGACGTCGGGGTTCTGCTCGGCGATGCTTTCGGGCGACATGCTGAGCTTTTTGGCAATATCCCAGAGTGTGTCGCCTTTCTTTGCGTAATATATCGCCACCGAATCCTCGCACGGTTTCAGGTCCGCTCCTTCCTCAACGCCGTCCACGGCGCATATCACGCTTTCGCCGTAGCATACCGCGCTGACGCATACGGTGGCATTGACCTCGATCTCGCTGTCTCTCTTGACCTTCGCGAAAACGTCGCAGGCGCTTGCTTTCACGTCTGTTTTTTTCACGCCTTCACACAGCGCGATCTGAACCGAGTAAGGCAGATCCACGTCTACGCTCTTGTAATCGTCGTTGTCGCTGAGATAGATCACCGTAACCGCAAGCACGCCGTCAACGTACGCTTTGTCGTCCCTTATTTCAACGGTCGCGATCGCGTTGTCTTTCTCCAGCGCGCAGACGATCCTGGAAATTCCCACTCCGTCATCCGTTTCAACGCTGCCGCTTATCCTTTCCCTGGTCCTCGCCGTATCCAGATAATCGTCATAAGACAAACACAGGCGCGAAATTTTCAGTTCTTTTACCGGGCAATACGCGTCCGATATCAGTTGCGCGCCGTAGCTTTCGTAAACCGCCGCAGTCAAAGCTACGTCAGCAGAAACTTCAAATACGTTTTCCGTTGCCGGACCGCCGATCACAAGTCTGCATCCGCTGACCTCGGCAACCACGTCCGCCTTTGCGTTTTCACCGACATCCATTCTGCAAACATAAGGCATCGTCAGATTTTTCTGCACTGCCTTGCCGTCGCTGACATATACTATGACCGCGCAGACCTCTCCTTCCACGACCGCGCCCGCATTGTCCGACGTCACCTTGCACACGTCCGCAGTACAATTAAAGGAAAGCACTTTTTCCACGACCGCGCCCGTCGCGTACTGCTCGTCTACCGGGCACGCCGCCTCGACAAATCCGGCAAAACGGGCAAACTTGCTTTCCGTGCGTTTCACAAACGCGCCGTCCGCTTCCTCAAGCAGATCGTACTCTTTTTTCGTGACCGCGTACGGACATATGCTTACGACGGTCTGCATCCTTATCGAATCCCCCTCGACAGCCGCCTGCACGTCGACGACTTCCGCGCGGACAGTCACCGCGCTTTCCTGCCCGACCGAAGGGCATACGAGCGTCTTGGAAAAATCGGAAACGTAGTCAACGCTGTCCGGCGTTCCTTCGGGAGTGAGATAGACCGCTTTCACGTTGAGTTTGCCGCTCACAGTCACCTGTCCGTCAGCCGCAACCGCCTTGAGCGAAGACACCTGAGCGCCGGCAGACAATATCCTGTCCGCGCCGCCTTTTGACGAAGTGTCTATCGTGCACGCGAGCACGCTCTGCTCGCATTTTTCAGCCGTCAGGCTTTCGTTTACGTATTTGCTGAATCTGGTTTGAACTGTCATATTGCCCCCGTTAATTAGTTTTGTCACTAATAAGTATATTTGCGGGAAACCGTAATATTACAAAAAAAAGCGCCGCTCTGCGAGCGGCAAAGTTTCTCAGATATGATCAGGCGGAAAAAACTTGACGTTTCCGGTCAGCACGTCGCTGTAAGAAAACGACGATATTTTCCCTTCGCTTTCTCTGAGAGTGAATATGCTCTCGTGAACTTCGTCGATCCTGCCCCGCAGTTTTTCGATCTTGTTCCTGCCTCTGTTGACGACAAGTACCAGCTCGCGCCCGGCAAGCAGACTCACCCTCTTTTTTACAGCGTTCATTCCGAATTTTATCTCTCTCATAGATCTCCTCGGCTATATTTTTCCCTCCGGCAAAAAAAATATACGCG
>CALWKT010000002.1 GCA_944381335.1 uncultured Christensenellaceae bacterium | reverse complement strand
ATATCAACGATACCTATGCGCTGACTTACGAAAACGGCGGCGCGACAAGACGTTATATTCTGCAAAAGATGAACAAAAGCGTTTTTCCCGACACTAAGACGCTTATGCACAACGTTGCTCTCGTCACGGAGTTCCTTTCGCGCAAGATAGCGGAAAGAGGAGGGGATCCGGAAAAAGAAACGCTGACGCTGATCCGCACAAAAGACGGAAACAGCTATTATAAGGACGCCGACGGGAGCTGCTGGAGAGCGTTCATCTTTATTGAAAACACGATAGCGTATCAGACGGTGGACAACGCGGGGGTATTCGAGGATACGGGCAAGGCGTTCGGCGCGTTCGTTTCCGATCTTGCCGATTTTGACGCTTCGCGCCTGGGCGAAGTCATAAAAAAATTTCACGATACCCGCGACAGATACGCAAAATTCCGCGCGGCGCTCGGCGCAGACAGAGCGGGAAGAGCAAAAAGCGCGGAAAAAGAGATCGCTTTCGTCGAAAAAAGAGCGGATCTCTGCGGTAAAATAACGGGCATGCTCGACAGAGGAGAAATACCTCTCCGGGTCACGCATAACGATACTAAACTCAACAACATCCTGATCGACGCCGACACGAAAAAGCCGGTCTGCGTGATAGATCTTGATACGATCATGCCGGGATCACTGCTTTACGATTTCGGAGACGCGGTGCGTTTCGGTTGTTCTACGGCGGCAGAGGACGAAAAGGACGTTTCCAGAGTGCATTTCGACATTTCTCTGTACGAAGCTTTCACCAAAGGCTATCTGGAAGGGATAGGGGACAGCATCACGGTCAGGGAGAGAGAAAACCTGTCTCTCGGCGCGATCGTGATGACTTTCGAATGCGGGATGCGTTTCCTGACCGACTATCTGGACGGCGACAACTATTTCAAGACGGCTTATCCCGATCACAATCTGGTCAGATGCCGCACTCAGTTCAGGCTTGTCGAAGAAATGGAAGCGTGTCTTGACAAGATGAATTTAATCGCGCGCAAATACGCAAAATAAAAAAGTCAGCCGCGTTAAGCGGAAAAAGGAGATATCATTATGAAAGTTTTGGTAACTGGCGGCGCCGGATATATCGGCAGTCATACGGTGGTCGATCTTCTCGACAACGATTTTTCAGTCGTAGTCGTGGACAATTTCTGCAACAGTAAACCCGCAGTTGTCGAAAGGGTGAAAAAGATCACCGGCAAAGACTTCACGGTTTACGAGAGCGATGTATGCGACGAGCAGGCGCTTGACGACATTTTCGAAAAGGAAAAACCGGACGCGGTGATCCATTTTGCGGGGCTCAAGGCTGTGGGAGAATCCTGCCGTAAGCCGCTTGAATATTACCGCAACAATCTGATCAGCACGCTCAACCTGCTCAAGATCATGAGAAAGCACGAGTGCAGGAATTTCGTTTTCTCGTCTTCCGCGACGGTCTACGGTCAGCCCAAGAGCGTACCGATAAAAGAGGATTTCCCTTTGTCTACGACCAATCCGTACGGTTCGACCAAACTGATGATCGAGGATATGCTCAGGGATATCTACAAAGCCGACAAGAACTGGAACATCGCAATCCTGCGCTATTTCAATCCGATCGGCGCGCACAAGAGCGGTCTGATCGGCGAAGACCCGGCGGGTATTCCCAACAACCTTATGCCTTACATCACCCAGGTGGCGATAGGGAAGCTGGAAAAGCTCAGCGTGTTCGGCAACGATTATCCCACCGTGGACGGCACCGGCGTAAGAGACTATATCCACGTGCTCGACCTTGCAAGAGGTCATCTGCTTGCGCTCAGGAAGCTCGTCACCGGCAGCGGACTCGTCACGTACAATCTGGGTACGGGCAAGGGATACAGCGTGCTCCAGATGGTAAAGGCTTTTGAAAAAGCCAGCGGAAAGGCAGTGCCTTACGTCATCGCGCCGAGACGCGCGGGAGATATCGCGGAATGTTATGCAGACGCGGGTCTGGCGAAGAAAGAGATAGGTTTCGAATGTCGCTACGATCTCAAGGACATGTGCGAAGACAGCTGGAGATGGCAGATCAACAATCCTAAGGGATACGACGAAGACTAAAGATAAACAAAGGGAGAAGCAAATTGTCGGGGTTGGATATTTCGGTATACGAACGCGAAAGCGTTCTGCCGGAAAAATGGTTAAAAACGATAGACAAGTTCGTCTATTCTGACTGGTATCTGCTTGTCATAGCGGCGCTCACCGTGTTTTTCTGGGCGCTCGGGGCAATGGTTGCGGGATTTGTCACGATGCTTCTGATCATCAGCTTCCTGCTGGTGGTAAAGCGGGACATGACCCCGTGTCTGCCTGTGCTGATCAGCGTGTACTGCGTGATATCAAAGGGAGAATTTCCCCCGTATTTCGCATACATGTTCATAATTCTTGTGCCAGTCGCGGCAAGTCTTATATTCCATTTCGTCTATTACAGAACGCAGAAGATAAAGGGCGGCGCGTTCGGGCTGGCGTATCTTTTCGTCGCCGCAAGTATGTTTATGGGCGGCGTGATGAGCAATCAGCTCAACGACGAGATCAAAGGTCTCGCTTTTGCGGCGTTCCTGGGCTTGCTTCCGTTCGCGGTGTACGAACTCATCGTGAACTGTTGCAACGGGATGGATAAAAAGCAATTCGTCAGGTATACATGCAGGGCGATTGCGTTTTTAGGAATTATCATAGTTGCGCAGGAATTTATATATTACATCCGAGTCTGGCAGGGGATTATCCCGGAAGGAAGTGAAGTTCATCTGGGGTGGGGAATAAGCAATATTTTCGCCACGGTACTGCTTTTGACTATGCCAATCACCATGTATGTCGGCTTATCCGAGAAAAAGCTGTGGAAATCTTTAGTGTTTGCGGCGTTGTCTTTCGCTCAATTTGCATGCATTATAGGAAGCGTTTCCAGAGGTGCGATCCTTGTGGGGGTCGTTCAGTTCGTGATTATGATCCTGGCAACAGTGATTTTTAACAAACACCGCAAAATTTACGTGCTGGCATACATCGTCTGCATTGCCGTTGCCATCGCTTTATGCCTGGTATTCAAAGACAAATTGATCGAGTTTGTGGAAAGGGCGTTCAGCAACGGTCTGGACGGTTCGGGCAGAGACAAGATCTATAAAGAAGCGATAAGGGTTTTTAAAGAAAACCTGTTTTTCGGCGTCGGTTTCGGATATGTGGGTGACAACAGTTTCCTGAATACGCATCCGATGTACCTGTTTCATTCAACCCTCTTTCAGACGATGGCAACACTCGGGTTGTTCGGGCTCGTTGCCGCCGTATACATGTACTGCAAGAGAATCAGGTTCGCGTTTTCTTACGGCAGAGCTTTTAATATTTTTCTGATCGTATCGTGTATAGGATTCGAGGGCTATTCGTTGATGGACACTTTTACGTTTACAGCCGTGCCGGGATTATTGCTGATAGCCGTGCTGACGGCTGTGAACGAAAAAAGCAACGCGTTGACGGACGAAGAGTACTCTGAAAGCGACGCGCCCGTTCTGTTCGCAGATCGCGGAAGCAAAGGGGGGTTATCTGACGGAGTGGTATTCGGCTCCGCAACGGTTGCCGCAGAACAATCAGAAGCGGCAATCGCGACGCGTTCTCCCGAAGATCTTGACGGAAACGGACAAAACGCCGCCGTTCCTGACGGGTCCTGCGGGGAAGAGGAGCCTGTTGCCGAGGGGACTGATCCGGTCGCGGCTTCGGAAGAAATTGCCGCGCAGACAGAGGATGTGCCCGAATCGGGCAGCGGCAGGAAGAATGATAAGAAAGAAAGGGAGCAGTAAAAGGCGTTTAACGGAGTAAACCGATGAAAAAATTCAATAAAGACAGTTTTAATATCAAGACGTTGCGCGAGTGGACGATGTTCATCACAGACCTCGTGTTTATCGGGATATGCTTTATATTGTCCGTTATCCTCGGGCAGGCGTACGTTCTCGACGACGGCGTGAGCAGGACGATCATTGAGCAGGCGTTCATAGCACTGCCGGTGGCGCTCGCGTTGTTCTTCGTCTGTTTCGTAGCTTTCAGGGTCAATAAGGTCGTGTGGCGTTACGCCCGCGGCAGAGACTATCTGAGGCTTGTATTGGCGTGCGCAGTTGCGACCGTACTTTTTGCGCTGATAGACCAGCTTCTCGGAGGCTGGATTTCGGGAGAAGTGGTGAAGCCGGGAGAAGAGGGAAGCAAACAGATGCTCAAAGCTTACCCCGTTTACACCAACATAGGCTTTACCACGATAGGCGTTACGGTGGTATACCGTCTTTTCTACGAGATGATATACGCAAAAATAAAGGACAAAGCGCTTCCCAAACAGCGTAAACGCACGATGATCGTGGGCGCCGGATATACCGCAAGCGCGATCCTCGAAGAGCTTGCCAGAGCGGGCAGCATTTACAAGCCGGTATGTCTCGTTGACGACGACCCGGACAAGCAGGGCAGAATTCTCCACGACGTAGAGGTTGTGGGCACCACCAAGGAGATCCCGCGCCTTGCGCGCAAATACGACGTGGCGTGCATAATTTTTGCGATCCCGTCCATCAATCCTCAGGCGAGGCAGAGCATTCTCGCCACCTGTATGCAGACGGGCTGTCAGCTCAAAGTGCTCCCTTATCTCAGCGAGATGATCCAGAACGTCGACCTCGTCGGGCAGGCAAAAGAAATAAACATCGGCGACCTTCTCGGAAGAGAACAGATATCATTCAACGACGCCGGCGTCAAGGGGTATATCGAAGACAAGGTTTGTATGATAACCGGCGGCGGCGGTTCGATAGGAAGCGAGCTGGTCAGGCAGATCGTCAAGTACAAGCCGCGCAGGATAATCGTCCTCGACGTTTACGAAAACTGCGCGTACACGATACAGCAGGAAATACTCAGGAACTACGGTTCGGATTACGACCTGAACGTCGAGATCGCGTCGATCACCGACTACGGCAAGATGAAAGATCTTTTCGAGCAGTACCATCCGCAGATCATTTTCCACGCGGCGGCGCACAAGCACGTGCCGCTTATGGAGACGAATCCGGAAGAAGCGGTCAAGAACAACGTGTTCGGCACTCTCAACGTCGTGAAACTCAGCTATGAATACGGCGTTCAGAAATTCATCATGATCTCGACAGACAAAGCGGTCAATCCCACCAACGTGATGGGCGCGACCAAGCGTTGCTGCGAGAAGATAATCGAGATGTTCAGCCAGAAATACGGCAATTCGCGCACCGAGTTCGCCGCGGTCAGGTTCGGCAACGTGCTGGGAAGCAACGGTTCGGTCATTCCGCTTTTCAGAGAGCAGATCAGGAACGGCGGACCCGTAACCGTCACTCACCCCGAGATAATCAGATATTTCATGACGATCCCGGAGGCGGTCTCGCTGGTGCTTCAGGCGGGCGCTTATGCGCACGGCGGCGAAGTGTTCGTTCTCGACATGGGCGAACCGGTCAAGATCGTCACGCTTGCCGAAAATATGATCAGGATGATGGGCTACACGCCGTACGAGGACATACAGATCAAGTTTACAGGTCTGAGACCGGGCGAAAAGCTGTATGAAGAACTCCTGATGAAAGAAGAAGGGCTGAGAAAGACGGACAACAACAAGATCTTCAGAGGAAAACAGGCGACGATCGACGTGGACGCGTTCATGGCGGATCTCGAAGACATGCGCGTGATATGCAACACCAACGACAAAGAAAAAGTCATTGAAAAACTCAAAGTCCTCGTGCCCACCTTCCATCACGACACCGCTTATCTCGAACTGATGAGGCAGAAAGAACTTCAGTATCAGCGCGAGTATTCCAGCGAGCACGAACAGGTTGCCGAAATAGCCGGAGAACAGGCGGCAGAGGAAAAATCCGGGGCTTCCGACGCGGATAAAATAGAGGCGGAGGAACTGTTCAAAGAAGCGCCTGTGGCGCAGGAAAACGCGGTTTCAGCGCCGGCAGAGGATGAGAACAAGCGCGGAGAAAGTGCAGAAGACGCAAGCGCTCCGGCATCGGGCGACGTTGAAAAACCGGCGAAAAAACCGGCTGCGAAAAAGACTTCCGCAAAGAAGCCCGCAACTAAAAAAGCAACGACGACTCCCGCAAAGAAAAAGTCTGAAAAGTGATAATGAGGCTTAAATACGCCAAGAGATTTTCCGACGGTCATGAAGGCCGTCGGTTTTTTATTCCGGCTTTGCGTCTTCAGAGGGAATAAAAATAATTTCGACGAAAGAGTCGGACGAAGTTTCAAATTGTTTTTTCAGGCATGGGATCTACAAAGATAAGTTGTAAAAACCCTTGACGCAGTAAAACAGGGTCATACAATAATATAAAATAACAAAGGAAGAGGTAAATATGGGAAAAGAAATTCTTAGCGGGCTCTACGCTTTGCGGGCAGGAGTATCCTATTTGTCGGACAGTAGAAACGAAACTTTTGAAGACGAAGAAAAAATAAGCGCGTACGAAAAGGCGCTTAGTGAGTAGAACAAGATAAGCGAAGACGAATTCAGCCATGTCAGTTCAAAAGGCGAAAGCGTCTATTCCGGTTCAGGTTCCATTCCCGATATAGAAGACGGCATCAGCGGCGATTGGAGCGAAGAAAGCACCGAGATGTTTCTCAAAGTCAGGAAAGCCAAGAGAGATATCAATATTATTGACAGCTACAACCGGGTTTGGAGTGAAAGTAAGAACAGAGAAATAGAATCGGTGCTAAGGGATATACAGAAGAAAAACGCAGAAATTGCGAGAAACGATAAGAAAAGAAAGATTTACAAGGGATTTGCGATAGCGTTTGCCTGCATCGTAGCTTTGATCGAGATCCTGATGTTGGTATTTTACAGGCAAACAAACGGTGCCGCGCCCGTAGTAATGATTGACAGCCTGATCGGCGGTGTAATAATAATAGTCATATTTCTGCTGAACAGCAACGGTTGTAAAAATAATATAAAAAATTGCAATAAGCTCGTTGCAGAAAGGCAAATCAGAATTCCGGAAGCGTGAGAAACAAATTGAACGCACAATCCCCGGAAGATTCTGTGGAACAGGAAAAAATTGAAGCAAACGATCTGATGTTCAGTTTTGAGGCACGTGTGTCATCCAGAATGTCTGAAATGATGGCAGACATCAAAGTTCTCAAAGATAATTATTGAAACGGGGTAAAAAAACAAATCGCCGCAAAAAAACAGCGGCGTCCGTCTTTTGTAAGACAGGCGCCGTGTTTTTGCGTCTGAAATTTGTTACAGCGTAACGGTGACCTTTTTCAGGTTTCTCGGGCTGTCCACGTTGAGACCTTTTGCAAGACCGATATTCAGCGCGAGCAGAGAGACTGCGGTGCCGTAGAGAACGGGTCCGCAGAGGTCGCATACCTTGGGCATTTCGACCTTCTGTTTCGCACAGGCAAGCACTTCGGGGATGTCGCTGAACGCGGTCAGGTTCGCGCCTGCGTCCTTGACGCGCTGTGCCATGGAGATAAACTCTGCGTCAAATCTGCCTTTGGGCGCGAGCATGATGACGTTTGCGCCTTCTGCGAGAAGAGAAAGGGGACCGTGCATGAAGTTGGCTGAAGAGTAGGAGCGGTTGAACAGGTAGCAGCACTCCGTCAGTTTGAGGGAGAGTTCGTCGCCGGTGCCCTGCATCGTGCCGCGTGACAGGATGATGAAGTTGTTCAGCGTGTGAAGCGCGCCGGCAACTTCCTTGATCTTGTCGTTCAGGTCGATAATTTCGCCGAGGCGGGAAACCGTCGTTTCGTACTTGGTGTCACATTCTCTGCCGACGGCGGTGGTCAGCATGTAGAGGGCAATGAGTTCTGCAATATAAG
>CALWKT010000001.1 GCA_944381335.1 uncultured Christensenellaceae bacterium | reverse complement strand
CGAAGTCACGCTGCCGTCGTTGACAAACTCTTTGATCTCGTCCGTGTCGCCGCCTGCGTAAAATGTTCCGCCTTCGCCAACAGAGATCTCTCCGGCGTTAGTCATATTTCCGGAATAAGACTTTCCCCCGCCGAGCGATATCGTGCCGTTATTTTCGAGCGTGCCCCTGTTCACGATCTGCTTTGAAGATATCTCGCCGTTATTCACAAGCGAGCCGTACACCCTGAGCCCGTGCCCGTTCAGCACCGTTATTTCGCCGTTGTTGACGACGTTCCCGTAGAGCCCTTCGTCGCACTCGACAAATATAGTCAGACTCAGCCCTTCCGGCACGGTAAAGCCTTCGTTAAAAAAGGTGCCGAATTTGTCAGTCGTGTTCAGATATATCATTTCGTAGTTGGGGTTGACTATCGCGGAATAAAATCCCTCTCTGTCCGTTACCGTAACGCTTCCCTTTTTTATCTCGAATGTCAGCGCTGTTTCGCCGAAGAACGCGTCCGAATCCTTGGTCGCGACGATCTTCACCGTCGCGGTGCCTACGTTCACGTTGTTTTCAAAAGTCGCCTCGTAGTCGCCGTAATCGACGTGATAACCTTCCTTTTCGAAAATTATCGCCGGTCTTATTTCGCTGCCGCAATATTCTACGGCTTCGTCGGACAGATATATTTTGAACTCCTCAATCGGGTAGCGGCGGACAAGCCCGATGAAAGTGTTGCCGGACACGTCGCTGTTCGTATAGAATTTCGCTTCGCCCGACGCGCGGACGTAACCGGCGTTTTCAAAACCGCCGTAATTGAAAAAGTCGGAGTAAGTATTCAGGTATACGTTGCCGCCGTTTTTTATCTCGCCGTTGTTTTCTGCGGAAAGCTCTCCTTCTTTATTGCCGTTCAAATAAATCTCGCCCGCGTTTTCCAGGTCGCCGTCGTTGACGAAAGCCCCGGCGTTCGCCACAGGCGCGTAAAACAGTATCTTCCCGTTATTCTTAAAGGCGCCGCCGTTGATAAACGCATTGCCTTCGCCGTATTCTTTGAAGTTTATTTCCCCGTTGTTCTCGAAAATGCCGTTGTTGATAAGCGCGTGACCGTTCATGTCAACCGATACGCCTTTTGCGACGGTGACGCTCTCTCCCTCCGGAACGGTTATATCCGCGCTCACCGTTATATTCCCGTATCCGCCGCCCGCAAGATACCCTTTGAGGCTTTCGAAATCCGAAGCCTCCGCTTTTGAAGAAGAAGCGACGATTTTAAAATGCGCCACAGCCTTGCCCGTGTATTTCCCGCTCGTGCCCGGCGTTACCGTTACGGTCGCCGTGCCTACCTCAACATTGTCTTTGTACTCTACGACTATATTTTCGTTGGGCACGCCGTCATAATATTCATCTATTATGTCGTTGCCGTCCATGACCCAGAGGTTGGGTCTTATTTCAAACCCGTTGTATTCGAATTCCGTTTTTTCGAAAAAATTTATCTCTATGTTTTCCGCCGACAGGTCTATAGCGCTGTCTTTGACTATATCGCACGAAGCAAGCGAAAGCGCAACCGTAATAGCCGTAAAGACAAGCAGAAACAATATCACAAACCTCTTTTTCATAATCCCTCCGTTGTTATGTAATTATACAATATAAGTTATATATTGTCAATTCCCACCTGTTTTGCCCCTCTTACAGTTTTTTACAGTAAAAAAATCCCCGAGGATCTCCCGGGGATATCGTTTCAATTTACCGTTCTATAATTTTATCAGACGCCTCTGTCGATAGCGGTGATACCCGTGCGGCAGACGTTCTTGACGCGTATATCCTTGTCCTTACAAAGCGACACGACAGCGTCCATGAATTTGTCGATCTTGTGACTTGTGCCGGTAAGCTCAAGGATCATTGACTTTGCGGTGATGTCGAGAATCAGCGCGCCGAACTCGTCGGCAAGCTGTACGATCGAATTGTCGAAAGAACTTTCGGTGACCACCTTCACCAGGATAAGCTCTCTGCATACGCTGTCCTCTTCTCTGAGCGCGGTGACGTTGATAGTCTCCTCGAGTTTGAAAGTCTGCTTTACGATCTGATCGAGAGTGTTTTCGTCGCCCTGAGCAGTGATCGTGATCCTGGAGATCTTGGGGTCGTCCGTCGTTGCGACGGAAAGAGAATCGATGTTGAAACCTCTGCGACCGAAAAGACCGGAGATCCTGGCGAGGACGCTGGGGTTGTTGTATACGACTGCGGAAACTATGTGTTTCATAAATCACACCTTCTTACGTATTATTGTTATATATTATACAACAAATGCCTGCCGTTTGCAATACTTTTTTTTTAAAAGTATTTGCTGAGCAGTCTGACCAGTTCGTCTTCTTTTTCTTTGACCTGAGACGGCTTTTGACCAACTTTTTTGTCAAGCGCTTCCTGAAGCTTCTCTCGCACTTCGCTCATCCCGTCGTCCTCGTCGCGCTCAATGCCGGTATAAGGCAGAAAATCTCCCCTCTCTGCCGCGGCTTCTTTCGCCTCAGTGAAAGTCTTTCTGATGAGATAGCACCCGTCGCATCTGTCGGAAACGGCGCTTTCGCTTTCAACGCCGATCAGCACTTTCTTGCCCTCCGCTTTTATCGCGGCGATCATCGGCAAAGCGTCCACTTCGGCACAGACAAGAAGGATGGCTTCCACGTTCCTGTCCTTGCAGGCGCAGGCAACGCTGTCCACTACCTGGCGGATGTCCACCCTGACCTTTTTCCTGTTGTGAAGCGGCAGCGCGACTTCCGCGCCCGTCTCCCTGATATAGGCGTTGAAGTCGCCGTTCTTCTTTGCGTTGTATCCGTAAAATTTGACACGCTCGCACCTGACTTCCGCTTCCTGCAAAAGCAGAGAAAAACTTTCGAAATTGATCTTGGCAGCGCCCAGATCTATAAAACACGCGCAGTTCACAATATCCTCCGTCAAGCTTGATATCACCCTTTCCGAAACCGCTTGAGAGAACCGGATTTTTTCTGCCCGTGTAGATTATCAGTTGTTTTCTCTTTTGTTGAAAAACAGATATTGCTGAGCGTAACCGCTCAGGCTTCCGTAAGTTGAGACCAGATACTTTCTGATCGTCTTGTCCGGCGCGCTTTTGCCGGTCAGATCGGCGTAGACCTTTCTGATCCACGTGTCGACCGGGAACACGTCGCTCTTGCGGTAGGCAAAAAGGAGTATGCAGTCCGCCACCTTGGGTCCCACGCCTTTGAGTGTGCAGAGATACTTGTTGGCGTCGTCTCCTGACATGCTCAGCGGCTTTGAGAGGTCGAACCCGTCTGCGACGGCACGTGCCGTTTCACTCAGATAAGGCGCTCTGTACCCTGCTCCCAGCGAAGCGTAATATTCAGCGTCCTTTGCCGCCATCGCCTGCGCCGTCGGAAACGCGCGGTAATCGCCCATATCTTTTCCCAGCCCGTCGCACAGCCTGTTCAGGATGCCCTTTATTCTCGGGATATGGTTGTTTGCGGACACGATGAACGAGATCAGCATTTCGAACGGATCCTGATTGAGGATGCGGATCCCCTCTCCGGCGGCAATAGCCTCTCTCATAAGCGGCTTGTCCTCAAGGGCGCGTTTGATCTTGCCGTAGTCGGTGTCAAGATCGAAAAAGCGCTGCCAGTACTCCCTGTCGTCGTTTTTTATCACCACATCGCCGTTCTGTTCCACAAAGCAACGCTTGTCAAGCGACCTGACTTCATAGGCGTTCTCCGCCGCTTTAGAATATCTGAAGATCTGACCGCAGTCCAGGATCTGACGTATGTCAAAATCTTTTGTATCCTTGATTATTATATCATTGTCCGTCATGGTGTATTTCTGCCCTTTTTGCGGCATTTTGCCGACTTTTGTATTTTGTCTGCCAGTTTAATTTTCCGCCGGCGGTAAACGCGACCGCATAGACCGCGGAGACCGTCCCTGAAGATCAATCTTCTCAAAACCACCGAGAGAGGCGCGGCCTCTCATTCAGACGGAGCAGTCCGTTGCCGGACGGCATAAACAAAAAAAGCCGTCAAAAGACGGCTCCTTCGTTATTTCGTTTGATTACTCAGCTTGCGCGTAAACGCTTACCTGCTTTTTGTCCTTGCCCTTTCTCTCGAACCTGACAACGCCGTCGACGAGCGCATACAAAGTATCGTCGCTGCCGATGCCCACGTTCGTGCCCGGGTGAATCTTGGTTCCTCTCTGTCTGACGAGGATATTGCCTGCGATAACGTGCTGACCGTCCGAACGCTTCACGCCGAGGCGCTTCGCTTCGGAATCTCTGCCGTTACGCGAGCTACCGACACCCTTCTTGTGTGCAAAAAGCTGTATATTGATAAACATATCACTTTACCTCCAAATTTACAAAATCCGAAAAGCCCTGATTGAGATCCGCTACTCCCAGAAGCATCGTGTCGAGGACGATATCGCATTCTTTGCGCATCTTTTTGTCCATCTCTTCCGGAAGGGTCATTCTGAGATATCCCCTGCTTTCGTCCACGGTGTATTCCACCCTGGCTCCGACCACCTGAAGCAGACCGAGCAATGCCGTCTGTACTATCGAAGAAAGCGCCGCGCAAACCACGTCTTCGCCTTCCACGCCGTATCCGGTGTGCCCGTCGCACTCAACCGAGACTATGCTGTTGTTGCGTTTTACTACAACGACGTTTGTCATTATGCGTTGATTTCGTTGATTCTGATTGCCGTATAGGGCTGTCTGTGACCCTGGCGTTTGCGCTCGTTCTTCTTGGACTTATACTTGAAGACGATGATCTTCTTTGCTTTGTCCTGCGCAACGACCTCACCCGTAACGACAACCTTTGCAGCAGCTTCACCGCAGACGATCTCGCCGTCCTTGCTGACCATAAGCGCGGTGAGTTCCACCTTGTCGCCTACGTTCGCGTCCAGCTTCTCGACGTTGATGATCTGACCCGGCTCAACTTTGTACTGTTTGCCGCCTGTCAAAACGATTGCGTACATGAAATTTACCTCCTCTTTCCAGTCTCGCTGATGCGGGTGCCTTTGCAGGACTTGTAAACCCTTTTCATGCGGCTCGCAAATTATAATAACATAAAAAATAAACGCTGTCAAACGTTTATGCGCGTGTTTATAATGTATTTTTCTCTGAAATTCCGCGTTTTCACGGAGAATTTTCGTCTTCGGACAAAGCTCCCGTTTTTCTCTTGCCGAGGCATATCCGCAAGACGGTCCGTCTCCGTCAACGGCGTACCCGCGCCCTGCAAATCAATTCAAAGCCGCTTGAAAAAAGCGGCGTTTCTGCGTATTTTTCGCGACACGTATCCGGTTAATACAACATCCTGGCGTTGTCCGGCAGGTCGATTATCGCGGAATTAAGGCTCTGGATCTTATACTTTTCTATGTGCATCGCAGGATCGGGGATCACATATATTCTCTTGTCCTTCCAGACCGTGCTGCACTCCTTTTCAAGATATCTCAGCGAAAACATCTTGTTGAACAGCGAAGGCGCGACCGTGACCACGACCGCCTTTGCGCTGATCCCTTCGAAAACCTGCGTAATTGCGGAACGAATCTTCATGATCATGTGTTCGTCGCCGTAAACGTAGCCGTCGCCGCCGCAGTACGGACAAGGCTGAAGCATTACCGTCTCGATCATACTGCGCGTCTTTTTGCGCGTAAGCTCGACAAGCCCGAGCGCAGTCAGCCCGACAAGCGAGGTCTTCACTCTGTCCTTCTCAAGTTCCGCACCCAGCACCTCAAGGACCTTTTCTCTGTGCCCCTGGTCCTCCATGTCTATAAAGTCTATTACGACTATGCCGCCGATGTTTCTCAGCCTGAGCTGTCGCGCTATTTCCACCGCTGCGATCTTGTTGGTTTCGAAAACGGTCTCTTCAAGGTTTTTATTGCCGACGAACTTGCCGGTGTTGACGTCGATGACGGTCAGCGCTTCTGTCCTGTCAATGATCAGATACGCGCCGTTTTTCAGCACGACTTTGCGTTTCAGAAGCGCTTCTATCTGATCGGAGAGGTCGTAATACTGCAACAGATCTTTCGCGCCGTTGTAGTATTTGAATATGTCGGGGCGTGATTTTTCCACATACGGAAAATTCTTTTTGAATTCGTTGTAAAGCTTTTCGTCGTTGATCACCACTTCGTCAACGTCTGCCAGCATGTCTCTGATCGCCCTTATCGCAAGATCCTGCTCCTTGTAAACGAGCGTGCCTGCCGGTTTTTTCAGAGTATCTTCCTTGATCTTTTCCCAGAGTGCGACCAGTTCTTTCATCTCCGCTCTCAGTTCGTCTTCGTCGCAATACTGAGCCTGAGTGCGCAATATGACCCCGCATCCCTCGGGTTTTATCTCCGCCGCCAGTTTTACCAGCCTTTCCTTTGTCTTTTCGTCTGTGATCCTGTGCGAAACGCCCACGTAATCTATCTGAGGCATGTATACAAGCACTCTGCCCGGCAGAGTTATGTTCGTCGTGATCCTGGCGCCTTTTGTGCCGAACTGGTCTTTTTCGACCTGACAAAGAACGCTGTCTCCCGCTTTCAGGTTTATCCTGAGCTGCTCCGCTCCTTCGAGTTTTTCGCCGTCTATCACTATGTCTCCGGCATAAAGAAAAGCGTTGCGCTCCAGCCCGATATTCACGAAAGCCGCCTGCATTCCCGGCAACACGTTCATGACCTTGCCCTTGTAGATGTTGCCCACGAGCTTGTTGATATTTTTGCGTTCAACCCAGAATTCTTCGAGAAGATTATCCTTGACAATGCACACTTTCGTGCTGCTGGGATGCACGTCGATCAGTATTCTCTTCACTTCAAAATCTCCTTGACCGCGACGAATTTCCCGTCAACGGGCACAAACTGTTCTGTTCTGTATATATCGTTGACACAGGCTCTGACCCCGAATTTCGCGAGGCTTTCGACAAAGCTGTCCACTCTGAGATTGTCGTTGCCCGTGGCGAGAAGCATCAGAAGCCTGTTTCCGTCGGTTTCAAGCGAAAATATCTTTTTCCTCACCTCTACGTTGTGCTCCTGACCCTTTTTCAGCTGTCTCATGAAGTATTCTTCGCCGGCAAGCACGGAAAGTACTTCGTCCGGAACGCGCTCCTCCGCTCTTACCTCGTAGGCAGAAGCCGTCACTTTTGCCGCAAGATTGGGGTTCTGAGCGGTCACGGCGCAGAAATCTGCCTGCATACCTCCGGGCGCGCACGAATTGAAACGCGCCAACGCTTCGTTCTCGTCGTCAAGCGGACTGTCTGCGACGAAATACTCGGCAAGACTCTGCACTCCTAGCGGAAGCGGCGTGGTGGTATAAGTCAGCATATGCGGCACGAATCCCGCGCTGTATCTGACTTCCGCTTTCATCCTTCTCATCGTGCGCTGAAGCACGCGCATCGCGTCTATATGCGACAGAAAACTCGCTTCGCCCGTCTTGCGGTGTCTGAAAACGATCATTCGAAACACCTCCCCAGTTTGGTAGCGCCGCATCCGTTGCATTTGCCTATGCAATTGGGAGTTGTCTCCGCCCTGTAAGCCTTTTCTCTTTCCTTGAGCAGATACGCCTTGGTCACGCCGTTGTCTATGAAATCCCAGGCGAGTTCCTTGCCGGTCTCTATCGCACCGGTATATTCCGCCGGATCGACGCCGGACGCCCTGAACGCCTCTGTCCACTTGTCGTAATCGAAACATTCGTTCCAGCTGTCGAACACGCACCCCAACCGGTAAGCTCTCTCTAACACGGCGCAAAGCTTCCCGTCTCCTCTGGCAAGCGCCGCCTCTATCACGCTGGATTTCGCGTCGTGCCAGCTGTATTTGACGTTCTTCAGTCTGAGTTCGTTTTTCAGATATTCCTGTTTTTCGTACATTTCGTCCAGGCTTATCTGTGCCTCCCACTGGAAAGGAGTGAGCGGCTTAGGAATGAACACCGCGGTAGAAACGGTGATGTTGATTATCTTCGATCTTCCCTTTTCGGCATGAAGACGTCTGACGAGCCTGACTATGTCGACTATGCCTTTCAGGTCTTCCTTCGTCTCCATGGGCAGACCTATCATAAAGTAAAGCTTGACGTTTTTGACTCCGCGTTCGAGCGCGGCGGTGAGCGAAGAAAGGATGTCTTCGTCTCCGACGTTCTTATTGATCACGTTCCGCAGTCTCTGAGTGCCCGCTTCCGGTGCGAACGTGAGTGAAGCGCCTTTTGTGTCCTCGTAGATTTCGGCTTCGAAACTGTCAAGTCTCAGCGAAGGCAAAGCGAGTTTCACGTTCTGTTTTTCTGCTTCTTCCTTCAGCCCTTCGACGAGCTGTCTGAGATCGGAATAATCGCTCGTGCTGAGGCTGGACAAACTCAATTCTTCGTAGCCCGTGTTCGTTATCAGCTCTTTTGCCTGTCTTAACAGAGTCTCTTTCTTTTTCTCCCTGATGGGTCTATAATAGAAACACGCCTGACAGAATCTGCACCCGTTTGCGCAGCCTCTGAACAGCTCCAGAGTGGACCTGTCGTGAACGATGTCGCAACCGGGCACCAGTATCTTCGTGGGGAAATACGCTTTGTCCAGATCCTTTACGACCGCCCTTTTCACCCTGCCGCCGACCGAGGGAACGTAGACCCCTTCAAGCGAAGCCGCCCTTTTCAGGAACTCGGCTTTGCTCAGTCCTTTTGCTTTGCACTCTCTGTGAAGCGCGACGAAAGAGGCGAGATTGACTTCTCCTTCTCCGACCATGATCGCGTCGAAAAACTCAGCTATCGGAGCAGGATTGACCATGCACGGACCGCCCGCAATGATAAGCGGATATTCTTCTCCTCTGTCCTTTGCATAAAACGGAACGCCGGCAAGATCCATCATATACAGGACGTTGGTGTACGCCAGCTCGAACCCGATCGAAAATCCGACAATATCGAAGTCGGAAAACTCCCTGCGGGTCTCGAGAGAAAACAGTTTTATCCCGTGCTCTCTCATCTTTTCAGCCATATCGGGAGAGGGAGCGAAACTGCGCTCGCAGACAACGCCCTCAGTATCGTTGAGCATATGGTAAAGTATCCTGAGCCCTATGTTGCTCATGCCCACTTCGTACTTGTCGGCAAAACAGAGACATACCCTTTCTTCACAAGGCTTGTCCATATCGGGAAGATTGTATTCTCCTCCGAGATATCTCGCCGGCTTCTCGACCGTCAGCAAAATCTTCTTCAGCAACTTTTCATCGACCATCACATCACCAATGCCGCGGCGCCTATCACGCCCGCCTTGTTGCCGAGCGAAGCCGCGATTATTCTTACTTTAGGGTTGTGCGCGCTGGCGAGCAGTCCGGAATTTACCTTTTCTTCAAGCGGTGCAATCAGCGCTTCTCCCTCGTGGGAGACTCCGCCGCCGATTATTATCGCGTTGGGGTGGAAAATGTTGCCCAGGTTTATAAGCCCGGTCGCAAGGTAATCGATATAGTTTTCTACGACTTCCTTGCCCGCCTTGTCTCCTCTCTCCGCGGCAAGGAACGCGGTCTTTCCTGTTACTCTGCCCGTCTTCTTTACTATCTCGTGCAGCAGACTGTCCGGATATTTTTGCATCGCTTCCTCAGTCTGCTCCGCAAGCGCGGTCGCGGACGCGTACCTTTCCCAGCAGCCTCTCAGACCGCAATTACACTGTTTGCCGTCTTTGACAATGATCATGTGACCGGCTTCGCCGCCCGCGCTGGCTACGCCGTCGAACAGCTTGCCTTCGATTATTATTCCCGAACCTACGCCTGTGCCCAGAGTGACGAGTATCACGTTGTCCATACTGCGGCTCGCGCCGAATTTGTATTCTCCCCACGCAGCGCAGTTCGCGTCGTTTGCCGCCTCTGCGTGTATGCCTGAAATGACCTCAAGACCGTGAACTATCGGGACGTCTTTCCAGCCGAGATTCGCCGAATAGCTCACCGTACCGGTGCGACTGTCAACAACGCCGGGAACGCCAAGTCCGATACCGGCAATGTCATGATATTCCACGCCGGCTTTTTCGCAAAGCAGACGTATGTCTTTTACAATGTCTTCAAGGATGCCCTTGTAGTCCTTGCTCTTGTCCGTCTTGATGGAGTTGTCCGCAATAACGGCGCCCTTGATATCCACGAGCCCTATCTTGATATTCGTCCCTCCGACGTCCACCCCGGCATAAATCATAGCCCACCTCGCTGACGCGCACGCGCGTTTATTAATATATTATAACAAATGTAATACAATATATCAAGCTATGACCGTAAAATAAAAGCGCGCCCCGGCTTTCAGCAAAAGCACTTTTTATAAGCCTGTTCTACGCTGTCCGAAAGTTCGCATTCTTCGCACATCACCGCGACGTCAGTTTCGTCGAGCGTGTAAAGCGTCTCTTCTCTTTCGTCCACTATTTCAAACTCGGTCCGGCTGTCTCTGTCAACTCTTGTCAACAGCCGCACCAGAGGCGCTTCTTTGAATACGATAACAGTGCGTTTATCTACACCAGCACGTAAATTTTTGCGGAACTTGCTATCTGCCGAAACTGAAAGAACTCTCTCTTCACCTGCGCCGAAAACAGTCTCGTAAATAAGAAAAAAACCAAATATTATGATCGTCGGATTAAACACGGAACTCACGCTCGCGACTCCGAGCGCGGTAAGAAGTCCGCCGGTCAGCACTCCCGTTATCTTCATCGCTTTCACGGCACGGGTTTTGTTTTTGGCAAACGAAACGACCGCCCTGTAACCGTCCAGCGGGTAAACGGGCAGAAGATTGACGATGCAAAGCGATACGTTCGCCGTGCATATATCCTTGGTGTAGCCGTATGCAGACGGCACGAGCCACCACAAGGCGACTACCGCCACCGCGCAAAGCGCATTGAAAACAGGCGCGGCAAGCGCAATGACCGCGCCGTCCGCGTCTCTGTAATTGTCTCCTCCGGCAATGATCCCGCCGTAAGGCATCAGAGTGACCGTGCCGAGACTGTATCCTCTCCATGCCGCGGCTCTCGAATGAGCCGCTTCGTGCGCTATCACCGCGAGGACGTATCCGCCGAACATCACCGCCCTGTCCGTAAGTACGAAATACAGGGCGAGCAGAACGAAAAGCGGATGAAGTTTTATCTTCATCAGCCCATGGTAATGAATCTTGTCAGCAGAACCGCGCAACTTATCGCCGCGCAGACTATCGCCTGAACGACGAAAATGTCAAGCAGATTCACGCCTTTGCGTTTTCTGCGGATCTTCCCGAAAGTCACGTTTGTGTTTTCTCTGACCTCAGTGCCCGTAATTTCGCAATCGTCATATTTCATACACTTCACCTCTCAATGGATTAGTAAAGTATATTTACCTCTTTGCGGCGATATTCCTAAACCGCTTTTATTTGTCTGATGCCGGACGCTTTCGCCTTTATCCTGACCGTGTAGCCGTCTTCCGCGCCGTCGATGAATACTTCTATGCCGTCCTGACTCAGATTCATGTAATAAGAAAGCACTCTGCCGATGTCGTTCCTCAGCGCGCGCATAAAGCCTTCGCTCATGTCCAGCTTGTCTTTCAGAAGCACGCTCCTCAGTCTGTTTACGGCAAGTTTTCCTTCGTTCATATCTGCCTCCTGAGATAAGTTTTTATTTTCCCGAGAATACCCCTGTACCCGTCGGTGCAGTCGTAGATCTTGCGCGAACCGCTGATCAGATTTTCAGCGATGTACGTCATTGCCATATCGCTGCGGGCGTTGCCCTTGCCAAGCCTGCCGAGCTGAGCGTATACCGTCACGCAATCGTCCTCGGGTATATAGCCGAGCGCCCTGTGTCTGAGAAGCCGCGAAATGTCCTCCGCGCTCATCATACTGCCGCCTGCGACGAGATCTCCCCTGACCCTGTTCACGACGACGGAAACGGAGTGAAGATCGTAAGTGTCGAGCAACGACATGACCTTGTCTGCGTCGCGTATAGCGCTTACGTGCGGCGTCGTCACGACGATCGCTTCGTCGGCTACGCAGACCGCGCGGTGGAAGCCGTTGTCAATTCCCGCCGGGCAGTCTATCAACACAAAATCGAAAGCACATTCCGCCTCTGCGAGCATACGTCTGAAAGCCGCGGACGGAAATTCGCCGTCGTCCGAACAATGCGCCGAAGCAAGCAGACTGAGCGTGGAATACTCCACGTCCTGAAGTATCGCCTGTCTCAGGGCGCACTTCCCTCTGAGAACGTCAGTCATGTCGTAAACCACTCTGCCTTCCATGCCGAGAGCGACGTCCAGATTGTTCAGTCCCATATCCGCGTCCACAAGGAGCACTCTCGCCCCTCTTTTTGCGAGCGCGATCCCGAGCCCGGCGCAAACGGTGGTTTTGCCTACTCCGCCTTTGCCTGAAGTGATCACTATTCTTCTTGCCATATTAACCTCACACGATAAAGCCATTATACAGCCGAATCGCGCGCAAAAAAAAGCGCGTTTTGTCGAAAACGCACTCTTTATGAAAAATCCCGGTCTGAACAGTACAAGCGGGCTTTAAGTCACGACTTTTACGTGTTTAACGATGCTTTCTTGTAATTATTATCCGGCTTTTATACCGCGCGCCCGCGCGTATCGCGTGCATAGGCATATCTTATAAAATACTAAAGTAGTAAAAAAAGCTCCGTTTCTCAACGGAGCGTAACAGATTTCAGCCGTCCAGACCTTTTACGTTCAACAATCTTACGAGCGAAGCCTTGTCTGCAAAGAAACGGCTCGCGCCCATTGCCACGGCGTTTTCGGGCATATCCGGAACTCTGACTTTGAGCTGAAGCTGAGCCGAAATATAATCCGCAAGCCCGGGGATATACGCGCTTCCTCCGCACAGAGTGATCCCGTTTTCGTATATCTCCTGGGCGATGCCCTCGGGGATCTGGAAAGTGTAATTATAAGCCACTTCGATTATCTTGTCGATAACCGGACATATCGCCTGCTTGAGTTCGCTTGCGACAAGCCTGACGCTGACGTTTTCTTCGCCGTGAAGCGCCTCTGTGTTGACGATCATTGGCGAATTGTCGTTGTCGTACATGCTGGCGATCTGACGCTTGACCTTTTCTGCGGACGAAGGCTTGATCTTGCAACGCCTGGTGTCGATCACGTAATCTATGATCGCCTGATTGATCGAATCACCGCCGATATTTATGCTGCATCCGGCGACAATGCCGTTCCTGTCTATTATCGCGATCTCTGTCTTTGAACCGCCGATATCCATGATGAAACTGCTCCCCTGTCCGTTAAGCCCCTGCGCGACGGCAAGCGGGGATTCAAGGATCAGCACCTCGCTGGCTCCCGCCTTTAGCAACGTCTTTTCGACGTCCTTTTTCTCCATATTGTTGAGACCGCAGGAAACGCAGGCTATCACCTTGACCTTGGGTGAAAAAACCGACCGACCGACCGCTCTGTTGATGAAATCGCGGTACATCAGCACAGCGGCGCGCTCATGGAATATCGCTCCTTCCTTGATAGGAAAGAGGATCTGAAAATCGTATCTGCGCGTGTTCATCAACCTCTGAGCGTTTTTACCGCTTTCGAGCAGCGCCATTTTGTTATGCTTGTTGTTGATAGCGACGACGCTCGGTTCCTGAATGATCAGCCCGACGTCTCTTTTGAATATCGTCGTAACCTTGCTGCCGACGTCTATAACCAGTTCAACCGTTCCCATTTTATTCTCCGAGTATTGCCGCAAGCCTTTCAAGCGGAAGCCCTACGACGTTGTCGTAATCGCCGATGACGCGTTTGACGACCCCTTCGTCCTGCACTCCGTAAGCGCCTGCTTTATCGAGCGGAGAACCGCTCTCTACGTATTGTTTTATAAAATCGTCGTCCAGCTCGTTGAACTCAACGACTGATCTGCAATAATAATTCTGCTCGAACGCGCTTTTTTTTATTACGCACACTCCGGTATACACGCTGTGTTTCTTGCCCGACAACATCCTGAGAAAAACTTCTGCTTCCTCTTTGTCTTTGGGTTTGTTGAGTATCCTGCCCCTGAAACACACCACGGTGTCTGCGGCGATCACGGTGTCGCCTGCCTCCGCTATCGAAGCTACGTTTTCCGCCTTATGCCGAGCAAGCGCCTGCACGTACAGATGCGGCCTTTTGTAATCTGTTTTTTCTTCGTCCCTGCTGGGAATAACGCAAAAATCCGAGGTCAGTTCTGCCAGAAGTTCTCTTCTTCTGGGCGAAGCCGAAGCGAGAATTATCATCAGTTTCTTTCGCGCTCGCGCTCGTCGACCGCGGTTCTTACCGCCTGTTCGGCTTCTTCGCGCACGGACTGAGGCTCATCGTTCTGCGTCTGCATCTCACGGCTTTCGCTTCCGGCGTTGTTTTCTGCCGCATTCTTCTTCTTTATTTTTCTTACGGTGGGAGACTCCCAGTGCCCGTCGCCGTCAGATCTGAATTTCTTCAGTCTCTTTGCCGCTTTTTTCTTCTTTCCGATATTGTCCTCGGAAAGCGCAAGCATCGAATAGTAGAGCGACGCCTTGTCACCGTCCGCTTCCACATGCTCGCCTCTCTCGTAACTGAGGGCAACGTCGTAAGCGTAAATAAGATCTCCTTTCCTGACGGCAAGTTCTTTGTAATACAACGCCTTTTCAGGATCCTTGTCGTCCCCTCTTGAATAATAGTCCACAAGGAAACGGCAAGCTTTCAGATAGCCTTTGTCCGCCGCCTGCGTTATCATGCTGAGTCCCGTAGCTACGTCTTCTTCCAGGATCATGCCCGAATAGAACATGAATCCTTTCAGATAAATACCGTTGGGCTGTCCCTTTGCACAAGCTTCGTCGAGCAGTTCGAGCGCTTTTGCTTCGTCTTTCCTGACCCCGAAGCCGTTAATATAGCAAAGCGCGAGATGCGCGATAGCCTCGTCGTCTCCCTTTTCGACTGCCGCCGCGAAGTACTTCGCGCTCAGGGAAGGTTTCGTCGGGAAGCCTTTACCCTCCTTTCCGTACGCAATGCCGAGCCTTGTATACGCCGGAGCGTAACCCAGTTCCGCAGCCTTTTCAAAGAATTTTATCGCAAGCTTAGTGCTCTTTTTGAAATTAATACCCGTCAGATGTCCTACGCCGAGATAATACGCAGCGATCGGATTGCCTTCTTTCGCGCTCGCGTTGAGGTATATCTTGGCAAGCATAACGTCCTTCTTCACGCCTATGCCGAACATGTAACGGTAGCCCACCTCGAGAAGCGCGTCCGCATATCCGCTCGTTGCTGAAACTTTGTATAATTCAAAAGCTTTTTTGCGATCGATCTTGGTGCCTATGCCCTGTTCGTAGCAACGCGCGAGACCGTAGCACCCTCTTGCGCTTCCGCGTTCAGCCGCCCGGTTGAAATAATAGAATGCCGCGTTGTCGTCCCTCTCGACGATCTCTCCCTTTTCGCTGATTATTCCCATCATGACGAGCGCGGGATTGTAATCGTCGCGCGCCGCTCTGTAAAAGCAATCCACGGCGGTGTTGTAATCGCCGTCCTTCTCGCAAACGAGACCTTTCTGATAAAGCGCGGGAGCATAGAATGCCTCGACCGCCTGATCTATGTATTCTTTAGCTTTTTCCTGATCTTGCTTTACGTAGATGCCTTTGTCGAACATCTGTCCCACAACGTATTTTGCGGAGACGCTTCCGCGCGAAGCGGCTTTTGAAAAACTCTTGTATGCGCTCTTTTCACTGCGTCTGACGAACGTCTTTCCTTCAAGATAATAGTAACCCATAAAGCTCATGCAGTCCGCGTCGCCCACCTTCAGACCTTTCTGGATCCAGTTGTAAGCCTTATTCGCGTTGGCACGAGTGCCGATCCCGAGACGGTAACATCTCGCCACAGCGGAAAACGCTTTTACGTGACCGCCTTTCGCGAGCTGTAAGAACAGATCGAAAGCCGCCGCTTCGTTCTTGTCTATGCCCAGACCTTTTTGCAGGCAGTAAGCAAGATTGAACGCCGCGACCTCGTTGCCCTGGCTTGCCGACTTCTTGAACCAGTAAACCGCCTTGGGCAGATTCTGCTTTACCGCGTCTCCCTTCAGGAAGCAAAGCGCAAGAAAGCACTGTGCGTCTGAGTCTCCTTCTTTCGCCGCAGGCACCAGGTAGTGACCTGCCATAAACGGATTCTTTTCAGTGCCGTAACCGTTCTGGTAACAGTATGCGAGACTGTATTTCGCCTTGTCGTTGCCTTTTTTCGCAAGCTCGGTGTACATCGCGAAAGCCTTGGCTTCGTCTTTTGCCACGCCCTCGCCGTTCAGATACATATCCGCTATGCCGAGAGTTGCTTCAACGCTGCCGAGTTCAGCCGCTTCGGTGTACAGATTCATCGCGCCTTCGGGGTTCTTCTTGCACCCGAGACCGTGACGGTAAAAATCGGCAAGCCTGACTTTTGCCCTGAGATCTCCCCCTCTCTGCGCGGCGTCGTAATACTTCCTCGCTTTCTCGTAATCGTTCTTTACGCCCAGACCTTTTTCATACATCCTGCCGATGTAATATCTGCAATCGCTGCCGCCGTAACCGCCGGAAGCCGCCTTATTCATCCAATAAAACGCCTTTTTGTAATCGCGCTCTACTCCGTCGCCGACGAAATACCTCAAGCCGAGCCTGTAAGCCAGCGTGACGTCTTTCTTTGCTTCTTTTTCGAGTTCTACGATGTTAACTTCCATAAATACAACTCCGTCAAGCCACACACGGAATAATTCCGCGGACACCTATAATATTATTATTTTAGCATACGGCGCGCGCGTTTACAAGCATATTTTCAAACTCGTGCGCATCCTTATAACGAAACGGGCGCCTTTTTTGCGTTTTCTTTGCAAAAAAGACGTTTTTCGTCTGTATTTTTATGAACGTATATGATATAAAAGCGAAGGCGCGCGCCTTCGCTTTGTTTTCAAAGTATCTGCAACTGCTTTTTATACGCTCTCTTGAAGTCCTGTATGCTGGTCATCGCGTCCTTTATTTCAAGCGAACACTCTGCACCCTCACTGTCCGTCTTCATTATAACGCTGTCTCCCAGTACGTCGCAGGTGATCGTCTTTATCACTCCGCTCATGCTTCTGTCAAGACTTTCCGCTATCCTGACGATGACCCCAAGCTTGAACACTGCGTCAACGTCTTCCTCGGTCAGCATTTCGCGGTAACGCATGAATTCAGCCATATTGACGTCGCCCTTTCTGTGCATGCATGCCATAAACGCCGCCATAACGAGATCTTTATGCGATATGCCGTAAAGATTGCTGTTGAGTATAATATAACAGGAATGTTTGTGGTGATCGTAATATTTTATGCGGTTGCCGGAATCGTGCAACATTGCGGCTGTGCGAAGCACTTTTACGTACGCCCTCGGCAATTTGTGCAGCACTTTGAGCTGTTTGAAAAGCTGTATGGACAGATTGTAAACGTGTTCCGCATGCGGAATGTTTTCCCCGAAGAAATTGAGAAGCGAATATATGCTATGCCCGAGCACGTCCGAGATCGGTTTTTCGTTGGTGGACGGCACCGCATATTTGAACATCGCGCCCTCTCTCAGTCCGCTGCCAGAAATCACCAGTTCTTCAAGATTGAGGTAATTTATCACGCTCTTGATCGCGGCGAGCGCTGACGGGAAAATATCTGCTCTGACGCTGGAAAGACCTTTTATCTTCATCGTCTTGTCAAGGTCAAGACTCTTTATGTTGCCGTAAATGCCGTTGAACTCCTGATTCGTGACGACATAGTTGTGAGCCATAGAAAGCGGATATTTTTTGAGCATACGGCTGATCTTGCCGAGGTTGCGGAAAGATCCTCCCACTCCTATGAGTTTGGTGTCAGGCAGTATTTCCGACATCCAGGGCACATTCCTCAGCTGCTCCGTCACATACTCCTCTATCATTCTGTTCCTGTCCTGAGGAGCTATACCAGGCTTGGAGAACATCTCTGTCAGCACGACGGCGCCGAAAGGAAGAGTTATATGCTGAAGAAGATTCTTTCTGTTGTAATATACGAACTGAGTGCTGCCTCCGCCGATGTCCATGATTATTCCGCGCGGAATGTCCATTGAATTTATTACGCCCTGATAGACAAGCTGAGCTTCTTCGTCGTTGTCAAGGACCTTGAGTTTTATACCCGTCGTAGCGAGCACTTCGTCCAGAAAACCTCTCTGGTTTTTCGCTCTGCGGACGGCAGCGGTGGCATACGCATAAATCTTTTCCACCTTGTTTGCGTCGCAAAGTCTCCTGAACATCTTGAGCGTTTTAATGGTCTGAGCAACCCTGGCGGGCTGTAAAAAACCGTCAAGCTCCATATCCTGTGCGAGCCTTACGGTTTCCTTCAATTCGTCGACAACCGAAAAATAACCGCCTTCGAGTATGTCGACCAGTACCAGTCTCAGCGAATTTGAGCCGAGATCGATAATCGCTATTTTTTCCATTGATTTTATCCTCTGATATGTTTCGTTTTTGACGTCTAAATTATAGCATAAGAGTTGATTTTTGGCAATACCCAATATTTTTCCGTACGCGCAGAATAAGGACGGGCGCACGCGAAACAACGGTTTTTTGTAAAAACACGCAGTCTCACACGGATTTTGACTGAAAAAAATTATTCGCGTACCCGGGCGTTCCGCACAAAATATCACAATTCATGCACAAAACGGTTTACTTGCGGCATCTTCCCGAAACATGAACCGTTCTTTTTTCTGCACGGCGATTTTCTCTTTTACGCCGCAAGCCGGCTTCCTTTCCCCTTGGTTCCGCTCACGGGCTTGAAACTGTATGCCCGTTTCAGGTCTCGCCGCGCTCAGAAGAAAGCGGGACTCGCGCAAAAAAAACGACGCGGATTTTTCCTGCCCGTGTCGTTTTACGTTTATTTGATCAGCCATTCAATTCCATCTCTCGTCCGTACAGAGCACGACTTTTCCTTCTTTCAAAGTCGCCCGGACGTCGATCACTCTCTGGTTGGACGAGCCTTTGAATTTTGCGTCGTAACACCGCTTTTCTTTCACAAAAGGACCGTCTACCAGCACGTCGAGTTCTCTCAGGAGATCAATCGCTCCGTCCACCTTTCCGGCAAGCAGATCTTCTGCAAGATAGCCGGTATAACATGCGATGTCGTCCACCCCGTTTTCTCTGAAATCCTTCGCAAGTTGCGCAAGTGCACGCGCCTGACACATAGGCTCGCCTCCGCTGAACGTCACGCCGCAAAGAAGCGGATTCTGCAATCCCTCCTGCAGAAGTTCGCTTGTATCCACCTCTTTACCGCCCGAAAAATCGTGAGTCTGAGGGTTGTGGCAACCCGGGCAACGGTGCGGACATCCCTGCACGAATACCGCATATCTCAGCCCGGGTCCGTCAGTGATCGAATCGTTCACCGTACCCGCAATTCTTAACTTCGTCATTTGTCCTCTTTGCTTATCCCGTGCTTTACGCGGTCTCTTTCTTCGGCGCGCTTAGCGTTGTTGAAACGGTCCAGCGTTCCGACGAGATACCCTGTGATGCGGCGTATCCTCTCGAATGCGACCCCGCTCTCGCCCTCTTTTCTGCCGCACTTGGGGCAGCACTCGCCTATTATGCCGTTGTAACCGCAGACGGGATCTCTGTCGACCGGGTGGTTGATCGAGCCGTAACCCACGCCCGCCTCTTTCATACATCTGACAATCTTCTCGAACGCTTCGACGTTGTTCGCGGTGTCGCCGTCCAGTTCGACGTAGCTGATGTGTCCGGCGTTGGTCAGCGCGTGGAAGGGCGCTTCTATCCTGATCTTGTCGAACGCGCGGATGTTGTAACTGACGGGCACGTGGAAGGAATTGGTGTAATACTCCTTGTCCGTAACGCCGGGGATAATGCCGTACTTTTTCTTGTCTATCCTGACGAATCTGCCCGAAAGTCCTTCTGCCGGAGTCGCGATAAGACCGAAATTCAGCCCTGTTTTCTGAGACAATCTGTCAAGATATTCTCTCATGAAACGCACGATGTCCATGCCCAGATTGAGAGATTCTTTGCTCTCGCCGTGGTGCTTGCCGGTGAGCGCGGTCAACGTTTCCGCAAGCCCGATAAATCCCACGCTGAGCGTGCCGTGCTTGAGCACTTCTCCCACCTCGTCGTTGGGACCGAGCTTGTCTGAATCTATCCAGACCCCCTGCCCCATAAGGAAGGGGAAATTCCTGACTCTCTTTTTTGACTGGATCTTGAACCTGTCGAGAAGCTGCTGAACGACAAGATCCATCTTGCGTTCGAGTTCCTCAAAGAACCAGTCCACGTTGCCCTGGCTCTTGATGGCGATCCTGGGCAGGTTGATCGAAGTGAAGCTGAGGTTTCCTCTGCCGTACGTGATCTCTCTCGAAGGATCGTAGACGTTGCCCATGACCCTGGTGCGGCAACCCATATAAGCAATCTCCGTCTCCGGATGACCGGGCTTGTAATATTGCAGGTTGAACGGCGCGTCGATGAACGAGAAGTTGGGGAAAAGCCTCTTCGCGCTGACCTTGCACGCAAGCTTGAACATGTCGTAGTTGGGGTCGTTCTTGTTGTAGTTGACGCCTTCTTTCACCTTGAAGATATGGATCGGGAATATAGGCGTTTCACCGAAGCCGAGACCTGCCTCTTCGGCAAGCAGAATGTTTTTGATGACCATTCTGCCTTCGGGCGTGGTATCGGTGCCGTAGTTGATCGAACTGAACGGAGTCTGCGCTCCGGCGCGCGAGTGCATCGTGTTGAGGTTGTGGATGAGCGCTTCCATTGCCTGGAAGGTCGCTCTGTCCGTCTCGCTGTGAGCCTTCCCGGTCGCGAACTCCTTCGCCTTTTCGAAATCCTCATCGCAAAAATCCTTGAACGCTTCCTTTTCCGCTTTGTCATATTCTTCGTTTCCGGCAAGGCACGGGTATACGCCCTTTTCGCTCTCTATCTTTGCAACGGTCTTTTTCACGTCGTCAAGCGTGAGTTTGCTGTCGGCTATCAGTTCAAGCGCCTTTGTAAGGTTGGAACAATAAAGTCTCTTATAGGTCTTGACAACGCCGGGAGCCAGACCGTAATCGAAATTGGGAATGCTCTGTCCGCCGTGCTGGTCGTTCTGGTTTGACTGGATCGCAATGCACGCGAGCGCGGCGTAACTCTGGATGTCGTTCGGCTCTCTGAGGAAGCCGTGACCTGTCGAGTAACCGCCCTTGAAGAGTTTGAGCAGGTCTATCTGGCAACAGGTCGTCGTCAGCGTGTAGAAATCAAAGTCGTGAATATGGATATCCCCTTCTCTGTGCGCCTTGCTCTGCTCGGGAGGAAGGATGTATTTTTCGTAATAATCCTTCGCGCCCTCGCTGCCGTATTTGAGCATCGTGCCCATCGCGGTATCGCCGTCTATGTTGGCGTTGTCGCGCTTCATATCGCTGTCGCCGGCGTCGGTAAAGGTAAGCTCGTTGTAAATGCGCATAAGCGCGGTGTTCATCTCACGGGATTTAGTACGTTCCGCACGGTAAAGGATGTACTTTTTCGCAATATATGCGTAACCGTTTTCCATCAGGACTTTTTCCACCATGTCCTGAATATCCTCAATGGTCGGACTCTTGCCTGAGTCGCCGTACTTTTCGACAAGTCTTTCCTCGACAAGGCGCGCAAGTCTTGCACATTCCTGATCGTCCTTTCTCCCTGCCGAAGCCATCGCCTTGGATATTGCCGTCTGGATCTTGCTTATATCGTAAGGCACCCTTCTTCCGTCTCTTTTGATTATCGTTTCAAACATATTTCCTCCCGTACGCGCCGATTGTGCTTGTCCATGCGTTACCACAATATGTTGTGGTATATCGTGGCACAATTGCCTTTATTTTGTATTTACCTTATAAAGAATAGCATAAGCGACATGCCCTGTCAACGACAAAATCAATAATTAAATCAAAATAATTTTACGCAAATCGCTTGACAAAATTCAAGCTGTTTCACCTCTGAAAATGATAACTTTTTATTACTGTAATATACTGCTTGTTACAAGCGGGAAAAGTATTTTTACGCACTTAAAAACATCCTAAGCAAAATTGTAAAATTCAGGAAACGAATACGCCGGCGTATATTTTCCCGCAACCGGAAGCAATGTGCGGGCTTGCCGCAACACGTGTGCCCTCAGAAAAGAGGATCTGAAATGAAAACGCCCGCATGTGATATGCACCTCCAGAAGTGTCCAACTTTTGGGGTTCACTTCAATGAGCGGGCACGTGTGTTTTACTTTGCGTTTTTTATCTTTTCGGCAAGCTTTACCAGAAAGCCTTTTATCAGATCCATTACGGCGTAATAGTCGTCTATATTTTTCATCAGAAAGGGGTCGGGAATCGTCGTGTAGTATCCGTCCACGTATTCGCTGAGCGTGACGAATTTCTTGTGATACCTGAGCGGCAACGCGACCTTGTTCATCTTCGTCATTCCTATTATCACGTCCGCTTCCCTGAACAGACGTCCGTCCCCCCATTTGAACGCAGGCTTATGCGCGGCGATCTCCTCTTCTGAAAATCCTTCCCGCAAAAGCGCGAGCCTGGCCTTGGGATGGATCCTGAAAGACTTGTTGAAAACCGCGGCGCTTCTGACGCTTTCCACTTTTGAAGAAAGCGCGGGGTCCTGCTTTACCATACGTCCGAAAACGTATTCACAGTAAGGACTGCGGCAAATATTAGACGAACAGACGAAAAGTATCTTCATATATTGATTATATATTATAAAGCAGGCTCGGCGCAACACATTTTTTCCGCCTTCTTCCTGCCTGTATCCAAGTGGCTTATGCCGCCCCGGGCGCCGTCCGCCGGGTCTTTCGTCGCAAACCGCTTTCTACTGCTGCCGGAAGTTCCGCATTTATATGTTACGGCTGAAAATACGAAAACCTTATTCATACAAAAAAAGACGGCGCCGCCGTCTTTTTTGTTTATCATTCTATCCTGTTTCTCAATCAGATCTTTTCTTCTCCGTAATCGCGGATCACTCCCGTCATATACTCAAGGAACGCCTTCATAGTCTCAAGGTCCTTGTCCGAGCATCTTTCGGAAATCGTGAACGTAGCGGCGCCTTTGAACGTCGTGCAGGCTACCTGCATATACGGCTTGAACTTGACAGTGCCTGTCATGAACGCATTGATTGCGGGAGCGTCGACAAGGTCAATGTATTCGCTCTTTATGATTCCGATGTTGGACATGCCGACAAGCGGATTGGTATATCCTATCCTGACCGCTATCTGCGAGATTGCAAACGGGAATATCTGATACGCAAGCGCCATAAGCGGCAATCCCGAAAGCCCGAGCAACGGATTTTCCTTGTGCGGTTTGAGCGCCTCTTTTACCCTTTTCAAGGTCTCCGCGAAGCTGTCTCCCGCGCCCTCGGTCAGTTTGCAAGGCATATAAGAAGTAAGGTTGGTGTAGCCGTCCGTGTCGTTGCCTTTGATGTATCTGCGAAGATCGAGCATTGAAGTGATTTCCGTCGGGGTCTTTCCGTCAACGCCCTTGAAGAACCTGACTATTGCCCTGAAAAACGCGGCGAGATATATATCGTTGACGGTGAACCCGTCTTTTTTGCCCCTTGCCTTGGCTTTCGCGAGGGCTTCTGCCTCAAGCTCCACCCTCATGATGTGAGACTTGTCCGTATCCTTGTCAGGCTCGAACGGAAATTCGAGTTTTATATTCGTCCTGGAAACGTTCTTGTAAAGCATCTTCGCCTTCTTCGCGAGTTCGGGCGGCAGATCGCGGTAAACCTGCTTTGCGCTTCTCGTGCCGTTTTTGACCTTCGCCTGATAGTTCGGATCAGCCTTGAGTCCGTTGTACGTTTCGCAGACCGTCTTGCCGAAGCTGATAAAATCCCTGCCGTCGAAACACATATGGTTTATCAGGAAGCAAAGCATGCTTCTGCCGTTGCCTTTCAGAAGGGTGAACTCAAACTGAAGCTTTCCCTTGCAGTCTATTCTTCTTGTCAGTATCTTCTGAATCTGCGCGATAAAGTCGTCATCCTCGACGACCGTAAGCACGTCCGCGTCGGTATAGTCGTAATTCACCACCCAGTAAGGATTGATCGGATTTGCGACAAAACTGCTGTGAAGCACATCGATCTGATCGACCACCTGTTTGAGCGCTTTGCGCATCACGTCTTCGTCCACAATGCCCTCGTATTCAAACGCGCAATGCATCATTCCATCATAATAGTTTTTGAAAATGTACTGGACTTTGTCCCACATTTCCGCTTTAATGGTTTTCCGTTTCACAATCTTTCTCCTTATTATAAATTATAATGCCGTCCCTGTTCTACCAGCCTTATAATATAAAATATCAAATACCATTGTCAAATTATTAACGTGCAATTAGTATCAAAACGGACAACGCCGCCTTTATTTTATAGTGTGCCTCATAAGGGAATTATATCGGACAGATGCAAGATTTCTCGGGCTAAAACCCTGCCTGAACACTGTTTCCGATATAAGCTTTAAAAATTCAGCCGAAACCGATGCAAAGCGCCAAAAAGCAAAAAAAAATGATTGACTTTATCCTTCAATAAGCAAAAAGCAAATCAGAGCAGATTTTTCTGCTCTGTTTTCTTTTCTTCCGCACTCAAGCTTCATGTAAAAAATCCGCGGACATCTTGAAAACCATTTGCAAAGACATCCGCGGTTTTAACGTATCAATTGGTTATTCTAAGGCTCAGACAGCGCGTTTTTTACGTTTTATCAGGAACCAGACGAGAGCGCCTATGCCGCCCGCCCCAGCTACCGAACCTGTCGCTATGCCTGCGATCGCTCCGCCCGAAAGGGCGTCTTCGGAAACCACCTTAACAGTGATCTGCATTTCTATCACTTCGTAATTTTCTGTATCCGACGGCGTGTAGACGATGGTGTAAGTGACTTCGCCTGAGCTTCCCACGACCACTCCGTCCTCCTTCCAGGTCCACCCTTCGGGCAATGTTATATCAGACAAGTTTTGTCCTTTTTCTATCGTAATTTCAGAAGGTGCTTCATACTGAGGCGTCGCCTTTTCAACGGTTACCGTCAAAGACTTTGTCACCGTGACGTAGTTTACCGTATCTTCGGGAGTAAACGCAGCTTCAAAAGCTTTCTGTCCTGCGTTGCCGACGGACTGAGAGCCGTCCTGCCAGCTCCAGCCTGAAGAAAGTTCAATGTCCGCAAGCGTATCGCCGTAAACAGCCTTCCGTTATGTTTTGCCGTACTCTTTTTGAAATCGGGGACAAACCTTTTACTCTGTTCATCCGTCTGCCCGTTTTCAAAGCCGCGAAAAATGATTTTCTTTTCGCTCTTATCGTCGAGAATGGTTACGCTTGCGCCCGCTCTTATGTAGATATTACCGTTATCGTTGAAAACCTGAACGGTATCTTTTTCCGTAGGCTTTTCGCCGTAAAATTGGATTCCGAGAGCACCTTCTTTTAATTCTTCCCTCGGCGTTTT